>NZ_FNDI01000018.1:0-196898 GCF_900100565.1 Paraburkholderia steynii
AGTCGGTCCCAGACGCCGGCCGCCTGCCAGTCCCGCAGACGGCGCCAGCAACTCATGCCGCTGCCGCAGCCCATCTCGCGCGGCAGCAGGTCCCAGCGCAGGCCCGTCTGCAGGATGAACAGGATGCCGGTGAGCACCGCGCGGTCATCCAGTGGTTTGCGTCCCGGATAGCGTGAACGGCGAGGTTTGGGTGGGGGCAGCAACGGTTCGATGAGTGCCCAAAGTTCGTCGTCGAGTATGGGTTTAGCCATGTCCTTTTCGTCGTCGAAACAATGAAAAGGTTAACAGGATTCATCGAGAGTAAACAGCCCCTTTGTTCATTCTGTTAAAGGTTCTTAGTGCATGAAGCGGGGCCATGCAAATAGGGGGCTCTCAAGGAAACGGCCAGAGTAGGGAGGACTATGGACTACGCGCTGGTGACGGGCGCATCGACTGGAATTGGCTCAGAGCTTGCCAGGATTTTCGCGCAGGATGGGATCAATCTTGTGCTTACGTCGAGCCCCAGAAGTCGCGAAAAGTTGTTGATCTATGCCAGACAACTGAGCGACGAGTTCGGGGTCGACGCGCGCGCGATTTCTGAGGATCTTTCGGTGCCTGGCGCGTCGGTGCGCGTCGTGGCGCAAGTTGATGCACTTGGGCTGCCTATTACGTATCTGGTGAACAATGCGGGGGTTGGAATAGTAGGGCTTGCCTTTCAAGACTATGAGTTGGCAGAGCTGACCGCGATGCTGCAACTGAACATTGTCGCTCTGTCCGAATTGACCTTGTCTTTCGTGCCACGGATGATCGAGAGAGGCTTCGGCCGTATATTGAATCTCAGCTCGTCGGCAGGATACGTCGTGCCTCACTCACTCGAAGCAGCCTATGCTGCTTCCAAGGCTTACGTGATTAGTGTATCGGAAGCGATTGCGTACGATTTGCGCAATACCGGAGTGACATGTACGCATCTCGCGCCCGGCCCAACCCGCACAAACTTCTTTGCGAGAGCCGGCCTGATCGATGAGCGACGCATGGAGAAACTTGGGTATAGCACGCCTGTCGAGATTGCTCGGATCGGATACGACGCGATGATGTCGGGCCGAACGGCTGTGATGCCTGGTCTGAGTAACAAGATCGTGACATGGCTCGCGCGAGTCTCGCCGTCGAGAGCCTTGACCGGCAAGATATCCGGCTTCGTGGTCTCGCGCGAACTAGATTGACCGGCAGTAGTTCAGAGATAGCACCTTAAGCTTACGTCGCCAAGCCGGATTGATTCGGTGTCGACGACGACAGGAAAGTTTGGTTGGAAACTGATGAAAAGTAATCGGCATATCAGAGCGTCTGGTCAAACCTGAATCTTTCCCCACTCGAGCAGGGATTCATGAGGCACCTACGACTTACTCGCCAGGAAAGCAGGAACCAAACGCGGCAACGCCTTTGCGATTCTGCGCAAGCGGTCTTTATGAAAAAGGGATTCGCTGCCGCCAGCGTTGAAGATATCGTGAAGGCGGCGGGCTACACACGAGGCGCGTTCTATTCGAATTTTCATAACAAAGTCGAGCTGCTCCTTGAGTTGCTGCGTAGAGATCAAGAGACAATACGCGCTGTATTGCATAAAATATCTGGAGAAGGAGCCACGCGCGAAGAGATGGAGGCACGTGTATTAGATTACTACGGCAAGCTGAATCATGACAGAAAACACTGTTTGCTCTGGATGGAAGCAAAACTCCTTGCAACACGCGATGGTCGCTTTCGGGTTTGCTTCAATGTTTTCCTTCATGAGAAGCTAGAACAGCTTAGCGCGTATGTTCGTGAGTTTTCGGCGCGCGCGGGTACGCCGCTGCCGATGCATGCTGAAACGCTAGCTATAGGGTTGATGGGGCTGCTCGATGGCGTGCGGTTCTATCACGTGCTCGATCCGTTGCACGTGACAGAGCATGTGGCGGAGTCGGTACTTTCAGAATTCTTTGCGCGTGTGGTGTTGGGTAGGAGAGCGGAACGCGCGGATGATGCTGCTCCGATCTTGCGTAAACCAATATGCTAATCCAGTAATACGCACGAACTTGCTGCGTCTGACTTGAGCCAATGTAGAGTTCGGCTAGCGGCTGTGCGGGGGTATGACGCAGACTATTCTGATGAGGTGCGAGCGATGTGGAAGAAAAAATACATGGCTTAACAAGAAGACGACGTATGCGGATCCGGGGCGGGCCACGGCCAGCAACATAAACTCTTGGCTACGGGTCCTGCCACGCCCTCGTTCGCCAGACTATCTGACTTCACTTGGGCCATGGCCTGTCCACCGCCTGAAGGCCCGTCGAAAATTGTGGGAGTCGCTAAAGCCGACTTCATACGCGATTTCTTCGATTGACAAACGGGCATTTGTAAGAAGGGTGAGTGCACGCTTCTTCCGGATGTTGTCCAGAATGACCTGGTACGATATGCCGCTGTCTGCGAGACGCCGACGCAGCGTGCGATCGCTCATGCAAAGCTGATTTGCGACTTCGGCCAGCGTAGGTGCTTGTTGCAGATCGCGCCTGACGATCCGCTCGATTGACTCAAGAAGGTCGGGGCCGTTAATTTCCTGAGATTTAGTAATCTGTAGAATCTCAAGTACCTGTCTATGGCTAAGCGGGTCGTATGTAGCGATCGGGCGAGCTAACCATGTGGCATCGCACGAAAAGAGATTGTCTTTCTGCTCATATCGGATTGGGCATCTGAAGATACGATCATATTGCTCCGAATACGCAGGCTTAGGAAAGCTGAGGTCGATCTTGCTCGGTCGGAAATCGTCGCCGACTAACGCGTGTACGATCTTCAAAAAATTTCCAAAAGCTTCTTCGACCAGAAAGAGGAGGATGTCGGGCTCGTGGTATCGACTGGTAGCGCTAACAGATGCAGTCGAGGGGGTCTGGTGAAGATCGAGAAGGAGCATGGAACCCGCGTGATTCTGCATGCTGATACCGAGTGAAACCGCCTCGCCGAGAGTCGGACTCGTGAGCATTGCATACCCCACCAGGCCGATCGATCCGATTGTCTCGTTGATGCCGATGTCAAGCCCGAGCGCCCGCCCTGGGGCTGTTTCTATGGCCCTGCGGATCATGGAGCTAGCCTGGCGAAAGGAAACGCGACATTCAGGATTCGACAAATCTGCAACTTCGAAACCCAGACCTTGGCACAGACGGTCCGGGCTGATTCCGAAGTCCTTGCTCATGCCAGCGAGGCAGCGCAACAGATATACCTGAAGATTCGCGGTGGTATATCGACTGTTGTCGTCCATATTGAGTCTGTCTCCTGATATTTCATATTGTCGGCAAAACGAAAGCTTTCGCCTGGCCGCTCCCCAAGCTAGCACCATATGGCCATTGGTGATTAATATACCTCTCGCGACGAAGGGTCAAAAATAATGCCGCAACCCGACCATTACGCCCAACTGCGTGGTGCTCGCCGTGGGAGCTTGGCCGTTGATGCCGACCAACTGGGCACCGATCAGTCCTCCACGATATATCGAATAGTCGGCTTCGGCGTATAACATGTCACGTTTGGACAGAGCATAGCCGCCCACAACCTGATACTGCTGCGCCCTCCCATTGAAGTCAGCGGTATAACCGGTCTGTCTGGTCCACCAGCCATTGGCGGCAAGGGTCAGGGAAGGGGTGACACGATAAGCGAGTCCGGCAAGGATCATTTGGCGTTTGTCGAATCCGCCCGGGCTGGCTGGATTAACGACCTGTTGTGGCGAGATAATCCCAAGGGCCGCGAGGTCGGTGGCACTGTATGGGCCATTGCCAAACGACGTGAAGTCGTTATCGCGATCGTTTTGGATGTAGCCCGCATTGATCGTGAACTTGCCGACTGTGAATGACCCTCCGCCTGTATAGATATCAAATTTGCCGTTTGTAACGTCGTCTCGACTACGCAGGAAGGATACTCCCAGCTTGATCGGCCCTTTGTCCGGTGCATATGAGAGGGACCCGCCAAATTGGCTGCCGGCGCCTCCACCGCCCGCCTGTCCACCGGGTGCATATTGGGCAAGGATAACCACGTCGCCGAGTTGCGCGCCGTAGTGGATCATGTTGCTCGTGCGTGCGCCACCAAGTACGGTCTGTTCCGGTTTGAACAGATTGACGTAGGGATCCTGGTCGCCGGTCCAACTGTTGGAGCCGTACGCGAGTGTCACACCTTCAAATGCGACGTTGTATTGCCGGCCAAATGTCAGTTGACCGAGAGTTGGCGACAACAGCCCCACGTACGAAATTTCAAAGAAGTTCTCAGAGCCAAACGGTGTGATCGCGCCGCTTCCCGGATCGAAGTGACTCTCGATGTCGAACAGCGCCTGATTGCCGCCCCCCAAGTCTTCCTGCCCTTTCAAGCCCCAGTAGCTTTCGGCGAGACCGCCGCCATTCGTCATTGATACCTTGTTGCCCGCCGACAGTGGCGTACCGTCCGCTGCGTATGAGACTCCGTGGGTTTGATACCGAATACCTGCGTCAAGGACACCGTACAGGGTCAAGCTGGTCTGCGCCAGGGAAACGGTAGAAAACAGCTGCAAAGCTGCGCTGACTGCTCCTTTGCGCAGGGTCCGTCGTTTTGTATTGCGATCCATGCCACCACCCATGTTATCGATCTTCAGTTTGAATGAGCTAACGGACAACCTGCGGGCAACTGATCGACGCGACTGAGGTTCTCCGTCTCACCGAACAGTTCAATCCCTACGTAGGAACGCATGTTCATCTTTTCGCCGCTCACACGTAGCACGGTCTCGTAGTGTCTGCCAGTGCGAGGATCAAAGGCCCAGCCATCGCGCCACGCTCCGTCGGAAAAGTGCGATAGCTGTGCGATGCGGACACCGCAACTGGCTCGTTTCCCGCTGGGGCTTGCGTCCTGGTCCCAGACGATAACTCCGCAAAGCGCACTATCGTTGTCCGTGCAGGGGCCGAATTTGACTACGGCATCATGTTCGGCAGTCAGCCAAAAACCTCTGGCGGCCAGGCGGGCAGGGTCGGCATCGCCAGCGAACGCGATGTTCGAAATTGCGAGCGATATCGCAATTGGTAAGCCGAGAAATTTCAATATGGTTTTGATGAAATGCACGAATTGTCTCCTCTTTGAAGGGGCTGGCGTGGCCGATATGGACATCTCGAACCTGAATCGATGTTTGGCTGCAAGCCAGTCACGAAGGTAGGAAGCCAAATTGTTCGATGCCAACGCAAAACCGGCCATTCGCATGGTTCGTTTCGGCCATGGGCTGTATGGGACACGAGCGTGACATCCGGCACACTGCGGATTCGTTTCCACTTGGCGAGATGACCATAAATGACTCGACGGTGTCCGCATTTGCGGCGCGCAACGGGAGTGCTGCAATTTATGCTCTTCCCAACGCCCGTCCGTGGCACTGTGGTCGTCGCAGTGGGGCGGGACTTGGGTCACTCGAAAGTTGTCAGGAGGATAAAATGAATATTCCTTCGCTTGAGGGAAAAGTAAGTGCAGAGGAGTGGAGGCTCCGCTGTGATCTCGCAGCGTGTTATCGGCTCGTTGCGTTATACGGGTGGGACGACCTGGTATTTACACACATCAGCGCACGCGTTCCGGGGCCAGACCACCACTTCCTTATCAACCCATACGGCTTGCTGTTCAGCGAGATAACAGCATCATCGCTGGTACTCGTCGACCAGGAGGGCAGCAAAATCAGCGACTCGCCGCTTCCGGTGAATCGCGCAGGCTTTGTGATTCACAGTGCTGTTCATGCGGTCCGCGATGACGTGCAGTGTGTGATTCATACGCATACGCGCGCCGGCGTGGCTGTGAGTGCGCAAAAATGCGGTGTGCTTCCCATCTCGCAACAGGCGACATTCGTGCTGGGGGCACTTGGCTATCACGATTACGAAGGGGTGGCGTTACACGATTACGAGAAGCCACGCCTCCAGGAAGACCTCGGAGATGGAAGTTTCCTGATGCTGCGTAATCACGGGTTGCTTACAGTGGGACGAACCATCGCCGATGCATTCCTCGCGATGTACATCTTTGAAACTACCTGCCAGATTCAAATCGCGGCTCAGGCTGGCGAGGATCTTGTGCCTATCGATACGCGCATCCTTGACGGCGTTGCCGAAGCGGCACACGTGCAGACCGACGGCCTGGGAGGTAGTTTCGTTTGGCCGGCTTTGCTGCGCAAAATTGAGCGCAGCGACGCTAGCTATAAATCGTGAAGAGGATTGCCGTGGCAATTTGAATGAGCTGCCAGTCGCTACACTGAATCACACATCGGTTTGTTACTATTTCAATTGGAGTCATCCACCATGGAATTTCTCGAAGAAGTCACCGCAAAGTTCAAGGACGCTATTTCTCGCGGACCTACACCGGAAAAAAGCCTGAAAATTGATCTTAAAAATTTGGGCTTCATTGTGGTCACAAGTACGACCGTCTCCAACGACGACGGCGAAGCCGACACAACCATCACGATCGCTCGTAAGGATTTCGAAGATCTGGTTGCAGGAAAACTGAACCCGCCGATTGCATTCATGCAAGGTAAAATCAAGATCAAGGGGGACCCGACAGCCGCTCTCCAGTGGCTGCCGGTTATTCAGCGTACATCAGGTACTGATTGAAGCAATGTTTGTGAAGTATGAGCGGATCGTATTCAGAAATATCGCGACAACATGTAAATGTGATGCGCGACAATTAGTGACTTAATGGGCGTTGCTCAATTAGAGCAGGTAGAAGTCAAGATTTTTGTAGGCGCAGACGCTGGAGAAATCGCGCTTGTAACGATCGTCATGTCGAGAGTGGGGTAATAGGCAGGGCGTATTGACCTATTTCCCCTCTCTCTCCTTCGCACCGGCCCGCTCTGGGCGTCTGCTTTTCATGCACGTCGTCAGCATTGCGCAACCTAGATTACCTCAACTGACCTTGACTACTCCGATCTTGGATCCACCATCCATCGCGTTGCCTTTTCTGGTTTGAGCCCCCGGGTGTGGATGCCCATCAGTGATTTGACGGCTCGCTAAGAGATAGGTGTTGACGTGCGTCCAGAGTTGAATTCATCGGAAGGTCTCCTGGCCGCCCATATACAGGTCGATTCGGGTGTAGATCATGGCAGAGTGGTGCGTTCATCTGCCAAACCATCAAACCATCATGCTGGAAATTTCATTCCGGTTTAAGTTGAGTGTAACCAGAAATGCCTGGCGCACAACCGGACCAACGGCGAGGCACCGTGCCCAGTGGTGCGGCGCGTGAAGGATGGGCGCTGCTGATATGCGGCTGCTGCGGTCGGGCGTTGACCGTTCGCTGCCGGTGTTACGGCTGCTATTATCCATAGTACGTGTGCGCTGCTCGCCCTCCCGACGGGCTCGCGACCATCGTTTGAATGCGTATGCGCAGCGACTGGCTTAACAACGCAATCGGCGAGTAGTTTTACTGCTCTGCAGTCATCCTAACTCGAGCTCGCTGTGACCGCCTTGGAGGGAATCTAGCAACGCGATCTTGCGCCAGTGGCACATGCGCCTCGAATACACCGAGTAGGAGCTCGCCCTCGCTGAACGTGGCTGCCGGGTGCGACATAGCCAACCGTCTGGTAGGCGGGGTACCCTCGAGCGGTGCGGGAATGACGCGGTGCTTCACCTTGTGGCGACGACGACGGACGTCGCCCAGTTCCAAAGCAGAAGGCACGCGTCGCCACGTCCGAACAGAAAGCTCTGGTCCTCGCGCTGCCGCGGCTCCGACGAGCGCCGACCACATTGGCGAAGGTCGCAAGCGAATGTTGCGACTGGTCATTCGGCGCATCACGGTCGGGAGACGGTTCGCCGCCAGGCAAGCGAAACTGCGTATTGGCTGGCAGGGCAGCGGACGGTGGGCTGTTCGCGGTTGCCCAGGCAACTGCCGCAGCGATGCGTTATCCCGGCTCTATGAGTTCCTCATAAGGTTAGCCTAGCGATCACCGAGCGGCATGGCGCAACTGTCGGCGCGCTGATGTTCCAGGGCAATCCTTCGACGGACACGTGCTAGCCGAGCAATTTGAACAGACTTCGATCCTGTTGCAGGAATTGCAAGCCGCATCGCGCGTGAACACGGTGAAAGAGTGGGACGCTTTCAAAAAAGGCAGCGGCGCTTGCGCGAACACCGGCGGGCCGTTCAACCGGTTGCCGGACACTTGAAGCCCGATCACGGCGCGGGCCGCTGCTGGTTCGAGGGCGACCGGCGATGCTTTACTCAGCCGCACTGCACGCAGTTGGCTATCAGGTTGATCTTGATGTGCGGTCTGTAGTCGCGACGCTGCTATGGCTAAAGTAGTCGTGGATCAACGCCAGTTGAACAACAGACTCGTATAGCGCCTGTGTTCGAGAGCCAGTCGTGCAACCAAAACACCGCTTTCATATACGGCTTTTGCGAGTTGCCGGCGAAACTCGGTGGTGGTCGAGGCAACCTGTACCCGTCCGCCTCGCTGTTGCCGCTATCTCAGGTGACAAAGCAGGCCCCACCACTGTGGCGCCATCGTTCTAGACGGTGCTCAAGCAGACCACGCAACGTTTACCTTGCAGCATCCTTGATTCCTATTCCCTCAATTGGGGGTGTGCCGCCGGTCCCGCGCTACCGGGCCACCGGTGCGTGGTTAGACGGCGTAAAGGAAATAGCGAGGTAGGCAATGGGGATCGATGTTTTTGTTGATTATCGATAAAGTATGGGATACTCTACGATGGTGCCCGGGGAAGAGTTTGGGCCTATCGAATGAGGAGATTCTTTAATGACGTCAGTGCGGGACATTGCGTACGTCCGCTACCAGGCGACGGACCTAGACAGCATGGAGCGCTTTTTGTCAGATTTTGGGCTGGTTCTGGCCACCAAAACCGACAGAGCGCTCTATATGCGGGCACGCGGCGGTAGCCATCACGTCCATATCACCGAGGCCGGTGATTTGAACCGCCCAATTGGCTTCGGCCTTTTTGCGGACAGTGAAGAGGGGCTTCGAGCGTTTGCAGAATTTGTTGGCGAGCCTGTCGAAGACAATCCGGAGCCGGGTGGTGGAAAACGTGTGCGAACCAGGGATCCGTCGGGTTTTGTAATTGACCTACTTTACGGTCAGCAGCGCGTAGAGCCACTTCCTCACCGCCAAGGTATCGCGATGAACTTCGATTCAAGCCGGAGCCGTCGGGGGAAAGCGGTTCGATTGAAGCCTTCACCTTCGGAAGTTTTGCGGTTGGGCCACGTTGCCATTCTTGTCCCCGACTTCCGAGCGAGTTACGCCTTCTATCGCGATGCCTTGGGCATGAAGCCTTCGGATCTGTACTACGCAGGCTCGGAAACGAACGAGATTGCAGCCTTCATGCGCTGCGGACTGGGTGGAGAGTGGACTGATCATCACACTGTTGCTCTTGTCTCGAGCAGTAACGGTGAGGCGCGGTTTGACCATAGTGCCTTTGAGGTGGTCGACCTGGACGATGTCATGCAGGGTGGTCAGTACCTCAGGAGTCGTGGCTACATGCATTCTTGGGGCGTGGGGCGCCACGTTCAGGGTAGCCAGATTTTCGACTATTGGCGCGACCCGTTCGGTAACAAGATCGAGCATTGGACTGACGGTGATTTAGTCAACGACGAAACGCCGGTCGGGCGTGCGCCGATTTCCAATGACGAACTGCAGCAGTGGGCGCCGCCACTGACGCCGGAATTCTTTGAGTAATGAGCGCTCGACATAATCCACTCCTCTCATCTATCAAAGCACAATGAAACTCGCTCGATTTAGCGCCAACGGCCGTACCGTGATCGGCGTGGTCAAGGCCGACAAGGTCTACGAAATTAATATGCTTCTCGGCGACGATGCCCCGACGTCGATCCGCGAGATTCTGGCCGCAGGTTCGTCCATGCGGTTCAAAATCGAAAGGGCGCTAGAAACGGCGACCGGGGGAAGCAGCATCGCCGGGGTTCAATTTGAGGCACCGATTCCCGACGCACAGAAATACCTGGCGATCGGTATGAACTATCAGGACCATGCGGAGGAGGCCCGTGCTGCTGGCATCCCGATCCCAAAAACGCAACTCTGGTTTAACAAGCAAGTCACGTGTATTACGGGACCCTATGCCGATGTTCACCGGCCGCGTGTGTCCGACAAGCTTGACTACGAGGCTGAGCTGGGTGTGGTCATTGGCACGCGGTGCCGCTATGTGAGCGAGGCAGATGCGCGCAGTGTTGTCGGTGGCTACTTTGTCGCGAACGATGTGACGGCTCGCGATTGGCAAGCGGCCAGTCCCACTTTTACTTTGGGGAAATCGTTTGACACTCATGGTCCTATTGGCCCGTGGATTACGACGGATGATGAAGTCAGCGACCCTCATACACTTGAAATGCGCCTTTTTGTCAACGGGGCACTTCGCCAGCAGCAGGTTACGGGGAACATGATCTATAACATCTGGCAGCAGATTCATCATCTTTCACAGGTCATGACCCTTGAGCCGGGTGATCTGATCGCGACGGGAACCTGTGCGGGCGTGGGGATCGCTTTGAATAGTTTCCTGCAACCAGGCGATGTCGTCCGCGTGGAGATCGACGGTCTCGGTCACATCGAGAATCGGATCGTGGAAGAGCCGACGGTGTAGTTCGATCAGTCGGAAGAAATAATCAGGAGACGAAAATGGAGTTTGACGCCGATGTGGCCATCGTTGGCTATGGGCCGGTCGGTCAGGCGATGGCAATTGGATTGGCGGGGCAGGGGCATCGAGTGCTCGTGCTCGAACGCTGGCCGTCGCTATATCCGCTGCCACGCGCGATCGTGTACGACCACGAGGTTGCGCGCATTTTTCAAACGCTTGGAGTGGCAGATGCGCTTGCACCGCACACGTCGCTGAGTTCGAGGTACGAATGGCGGAATGCGCAAGGAGAGCCCCTGAAAATTTTCAATGGGCTTGATAAATTTGGGATTTCAGGCTGGCCGCAGCGGTTAGGGTTCAGCCAGCCGCAACTTGAGCGGATACTGGATGAGCGAGTCCGTTCGTTTGGCGGCCGGGTGTCCATTCTGCAGGGTTGGGAGCTCTCGGCCCTAGAGCAGGTTGACGAGGGCGTCGCGCTTGAAGCTACGGAAACGGAGCACCCGACAAATCCGGCGAAGCGGTTTCATGTGAGATACATCGTCGGTTGCGATGGGGCCGGAAGTTTCGTGCGCCGCACGATGGGCAGCGAGTACGAAGACCTCGGTTTCTCGTCTGACTGGCTCGTTGTAGATGTATTGCCCGTCGACTCAAGTCTGTGGACGAGTGAGCTCATACAGATCTGCGATCCTGCTAGGCCGACAACAAACGTATCCAGCGGACCGGGCCGACGCCGCTTCGAGTTCATGCTTCTGGAAGGTGAAACCAAGGATGACATGAACAACGCATCCACGGCGTGGAAGCTTCTCACACCCCATGGCTGGACGCCTCAGAATGCGATACTTGAGCGACACGCGGTCTATACGTTCCGCGGCTGTGTCGCCAACCAGTGGCGCAATGGCCAGATACTGATCGCGGGCGACGCGGCTCACCTCACTCCGCCTTTTGCAGGCCAAGGGCTATGCGCGGGGATCCGTGACGTGGCCTCTTTGGTGTGGCGACTCGATCTTGTGCTCAGGGGGCTTGCTGATCCAGGCATTCTCGCCTCATACGGTGCTGAGCGCGGCCACCACGTACGCCAGTTCATTGAGTTTGCGATCGAACTCGGCAAGGTGATTTGCGTGTTGAACCCGGTCGCGGCTGCTAAGCGCGATGCGCAGCTACTTGGCGAAGGATCTGACGGAGAGGACCGCTTTCCGACTCCGCGGCTCAGGGCTACTGAGTGCCTGCGACCAGGTGACCCGCTGGCGGGACAGCTTTCACTTCAGGCCCGTGTGTGCGTCGGCGACCATGTCGGCCGGTTTGATGATCTGGCTGGTGGCGGTTGGGTTCTTCTTTCATTGGATGCTAATCCAGTAAATGACCTAAGCTCGAGTCAGTGGGCATTTATGCTGCGTGCCGGTATCCGTCCGATCTGGCTGGGCCGGGGTGGCACCGTTGAGGATGTGGATGGAAGCTATCGCGAGTGGTTTTCGACACTTGGCTGCGAGGCCGTTTTGATTCGCCCGGACTTCTATATCTTCGGCGGCGGAGCGCCGGCCGAGCTAGTAGGTGAGCTTGAGAGAGCTCCCTTTTGGCGGAACGCTCGACCGAATGGTCGGGTCTCGGACAGTAAGAGCGAGATTGGTCAAACCTAACTCCAAGGCTACCGGGAAGACCCCGAGCCAGCTTCGCTGGACTGAGATGCCGCACACCGGTTCCGTCGTTGTAGATGTGCGCAAACAGCATCCGGCGTCGCGCACGGTAGCTCGCCTTCCCGGCGCCTGCCAGCGAGGCTGACCGAAATGTCATGCTCCTCGCCGAAAGATCGCTTGTACTCAATCCGTTGCATTACTCCTGCCCCTGTATGACGTCCGTGGCGCCGAGTCTTTTGCAGCGTGGATACGTAGACAGGGAGCCCTTCGGCAGGATCTAGGAATGGTGTGCGCTTGCCTATTCGAAGATTGACGCCGTGAACAGTCTCGATTGTGGCGAGAGGCGATGGCCGAATAGCTACTTACATATGGCGGTGTTTTCGAAGTGAATCGGAAGCGGGTGAATCAAATTCGCTATATTTTGTAGTCCAAATCAGTTGATTGAAGCAGATATATTTCGTATTCAAAGGAGTAGATTCGCATGAAAGAGAAAATAATCATCACGTGTGCGCTGACCGGCGCAGGGCCACTGTCTCCTAATCCCAACCAGCCGGTCTCTCCGAAGCAGATTGCCGATTCGGGTCTCGAAGCCGCAGAGGCGGGTGCTGCGATTCTTCATATTCATGTTCGAAATCCCCAAACGGGGGCCTTCTCTGGAAACCTCGAGCTGTACGAAGAGGTTGTGGAGCGTATTCGCGAGCAGAACAAGGAAGTCATTTTGAATTTGACTACCGGCCTCGGATCGGGCTTCGTCCCCGCTGACCCGATGCTGCCGGACACGGCCGGCGTTGGCACTCACATCTGGACTGCTGAGAAGCGGGTTGCGCATATTGTGAAACTCAAGCCGGAGATTTGCACACTTGACCTAGTGACGGCACAGGTTTTTGAAGGTGTGGTCATCAGCATGGAGCCGGTACTCATTCGAATGGCTGAACTTGTTCGCGCTGTGGGCGTGACACCAGAGATCGAACTCTTTGACAGTGGTGATGCGGTACTTGCTAAGCATCTGATCGCCAAGGGGGCGCTCGAGGGCCCCGGGCTCTACTCGTTCGTCATGGGCTTGAATTTCACCATGCCGGCTTCGACGGAAACCATGGCCTATATGAAGTCATTGCTGCCCCCGGGCGCGACCTGGCAGGGATTCGGGATCGGGAGAAATCAGTTTCCAATGGCGTTGCAGTCATGTTTGCTTGGCGGCCAGGTGCGCGTCGGCATGGAGGACAACGTTTATATTGCTCGCGGAGAGTTTGCGAAGAGTAACGCCGAACTGGTCATAAAGGCGCGCCGTCTAGTCGAGAACATAGGTCCTTCTATCGCTACGTCAGCGGAAGCGCGTCAGATGCTCGGTTTGATGGCACGTTGACAACTCCGGTTGTGAGAGGGGATGAGTCGACACATTGCATCGGCTTGCTGCAGGTACGTGGCCGACGGTGCACGACGTCCTTGGGTTAATCGCGCATTGCATAGCACTCTCGGAGCGGTATCCCACGCGAGCGTATTTCTGAGCTTGGCAATGCGCTTCATAAGGAATCGGTTGTCTTCGCGCAATACGGACTATTGAGCGTGGGAACGAGTATGTCGATGTATCAGTTGCTAGGCGTGTCGCCTTCACGAAACGGACTAATGGCATGGAAACATTAAATCTGAAAGGTATCGAGAAACTGGGGGAATCGCCTGTAACGGAGATGCTTGGTGGGGTGATCAGATACATCAATGAGACCTGCAGCAGGCTCGAATGCGAGTACGTTGGCACCGAGGAGTTCAGGAATCCGGCGGGGAACTTGCAGGGCGGTATGCTCAGTGCAATGCTGGACGATATTACGGCGTGGCTGGTTACCGTTGGATTAGACGGATCTGCCCGTTGTGCGACGCTGAGTCTGAATACTTCATTCATTCGCCCCGCAAATCCGGGCCACCTACAAGGTTGTGCAACGATGGTTCGTAGAGGGCGCACAGTTTGTCACGTAAACGGAGAACTTTGGCAAGAGGGAAAGTTGATTGCATCCGCTACAGCGGTGTGCGCGATCGTTCGCGCCTGAAATGTTGCGTGGAGGATTTCCGCCCATTTCACATGATGCAGCATCGGTTTTAGGGCAGTGGCGACCCTCTGAGATGCTTGGCAGTTGCCATCACCAGCCGAGAGCGCAGTATCCCAACAGTCTGAAATGTACGATGCGCGAGCGTTGCCGGATCATCGGTTTGACGAGGCATTTCCTTCCGGATTTTGATCGGGCATGGTAGGTGTGCCTCGATCCGAAGCCGGGCGGCCAGCATTGTGCGGTCAGGCGCTGTCAATGAGCATTGGCCAAACGAAGACGGCAAAGCTCTTTGTGTCCTGTCATCAAGGAGAAAACGATGTCAAATATCGAGAGCTGGCCAACGCGGGCAGTGCTGATCGTGTGTCATGTCGCGGGAATGGTCGACATGGTGGCTTTACCGGTCTGGGTGGGGAATTTGGTGCAGCGCTACGGATTCAACTCTCAGCAGGCAGGGGGAATCGTTACATTGTTCCTGACGGGTGTGGTGCTGGCGAGTGTATTACTCGCTCCTCGCTTCGATCGTTTGCCTCGTCGATGGATACCCGCGATCGGATACGGAATTTCTGCGATCGGGTTTCTGTGCGCATCTGTTGTTAAGGAGTTTGGCTCGTTAGCAGCACTACATGTGGTGAGTGGGCTCGGCGTCGGGGTTGGGCTGTCGTTTATTCATGGAACGATGGGCTGTAGCCAAAATCCGCATCGCATTTTTGCCTATGCCCAGGCTGCGCTTGGCCTGTTTGCAGTTGGGTTCCTGGGGGTCGTGCCTCAGGCACTATCAGCGTTGGGCGGCTCCGCACTATTTGTGGTCTTCGCAGGCGTGATGTCGCTGGCGGCCGTATGTGCGGCGGCCGGATTTCCAGCAGAGGATCGTACCTGTATTGGCCAAACGAGTGCGCGCCAGTCCGAAACGCATGTTCCCCGTGCAACGTGGTTCGCCGTAGGGGGTGTTCTGGTTTTGACACTTAATCAGGCAATGATGTTCAGCTTCCTGGAGCGCATCGGAATCGACAGACACTTCGGGACGGATAGAGTGAACTTCGTGTTGCTCACGACAGGAATTGTTGGACTGTTCCCGGCACTAATTGCAGCCGTGCTCCAACGAAGGTTGGATGCCCGTGCTGTGGCACTAACTGCTCCGTGGGCGCAGGCCGCGCTCGCGCTGACCGTGACGAATGCAGCGACGTTCCTGCCCTACGCCTTGGCCGGAAGTATCTATCCGTTCGTCACGCTGTTTGCGCATACCTTTCTGTTCGGCTTGATAGCCCGGATTGATCAAAGCGGCCGTGCAGTTGCTTCGACACCCGCGATGATAATGAGCGGTTCCGCAGTTGGCCCTCTCCTAGCCGGGACATTGGCGCTCGGCATGGGGTACTGGGCAATCGGGATCTGTGTTGTCCTGTTTGCGGCCGTGTCCACACTCCTTGTCTGGCGCATTCCTCATGGGTCCTCCGCACCTGAACATACAGCGATGGGAATTGCGCACTAGACTGGCCGAATTCGAATCGCGACGCTTCAGCCAGTGCTGGAAAGGCATCCTGAGTTCACGGGGGCAGTCCATGCAGGACCGATACTTGGCATTGCAGAATGCATGTGCTGTTACCGTCCCCCGTACAGGGCGGTTGAGCCGCGCAAAACCAGGGCCGGTGAAAACTCGACATTGGCTCGCGTTTCGTGAGCCGTCTGAGTAGCCAACCTGGCGGACGGACGTGACAGCAGCACGCTAGTCGCTGTTGTGGCGATTTCCTGCACGGGCAAGCGCACGGTCGTGATACCGATTCCGGTCAGTTCGAACCATGCGGGGTCGTGATAGCCAATCAACGATACGTCACGCGGCCATTCGAGTTTCAGTGCACGTAGCGCCTGGAGGGCGCCGAGCGTGAGCTCCGCACTGCCAAAGGTGATTTACTACGCGAGAAGTCGGGCTGACGATCTGGCTAGGTGGATGCCAACATTGAGGGATTTATTGCAGGAGGCGGATATCGTATCCCTGCACGTACCGCTGACTTCTGACACACACGGCATGCTGAACGCTGCGGCGATCGCGTCGATGCGATCCGGTTCTGAGCTCATTAATACTGCGCGCGGCGAGCTCATTGATGAAGGCGCGCTCCTCGGCGCGTTGCGCTCTGGCCAGATCGCGGCCGCAGGCCTTGATGTTTTCGCGCAAGAACCAGTCGCCGCAGACAATCCGTTGCTGCGGCTGCCGACCGTGGTCGCGACTCCGCACGTCGCTTGGCTAACGCCGCAGACGCTTGAACGCAGCATCTCATTGACTGTCGAAAACTGTCGGCGGTTGCGGGAGGGGGAACCGTTGTTAAACCAGGCCTGAGCTTCTAGGCACTGCCCCCTAAGGGTCGCGGCAGCGGATGAATCGCTACAGCGGCGTCTTTGCGAAATCTGTCCGGATAGTGAGGCAGTTGAGGTGCGAGCGTGGCTGACGGATTTTCCGACATACGATCGCCACAGGAAAATCGTTGGATGGTTAGCGGAGGAATGGTTTCGTGAAGATTGGTCAATGAGCCGGATCAACTCTATGAGTGTGCACCGCCCGAAGCGTGAAAGACATCCCGAGAGACCGCGACGTCCTGAATTGATCAGGCATTTTACCCCGACAGAGCGGACGGGCTGCGAAACGGCGGATTGTTTAGATATCGACTAACGATCGGAGGAGCTTGATGCTCGTCGAGCAACGGACATATACGCTGCGGGCAGGAACAGTACCAGAGTATATGCAGCTGTACGAAAAAGAGGGGCTTCAGGTACAGCGAGCGCATCTCCCGCATCTGGTGGGTTATTACTGGTCTGAGATCGGGGAACTGAATCAGGTCATCCACATGTGGGCATATACGGACCTGAAGCAGCGGGACGAATGTCGCGCGGCATTGTTTGGTGATGAACGTTGGCGAAGTGTTGTGCAGAAACTTTATACGTTTATCGATCGCATGGAAAACAAGATATTAGTGCCGGCGCCCTTTAGCGCTGGATTGCTGGAGGGCACGAAATGAATTCAATCGTCAATCAGGTGCGGGAACTCGAAGAGAGTCGATGGTCGGCAATGATTTCTTCAGATATCGATCGTCTGGACATTTTGTTGAACGACCGGCTATCCTGGGTTCACTCTTCGGGACACTATGACGGAAAAACGGAATTTCTCGGGCGGATGGCTTCGGGGAAGGTGACCTATCTGTCGATAGAGCACAGCAGTGACGCCCGAGCTCACGGAGACAAAACAGTCGTCGTTACCGGTTTGGCAAAGATGCGGGTTCTTGCAGATGGGCGGGAGCATGAGCTCAAAAACCGTTATACCAATGTCTGGGTGAATGAGGGAGGCGTGTGGCAGATGGTCGGGTGGCAATCAACCCCGGTTGGAGTCTGAAGTGGCGCACGCGTCACGGGAGGTGACAGCATCTTTAGTGCTGGTAGAACCGGAAGTCACATTTGGTCTGATAAGTGGATAGAGACAAAGCCTTACCGGACCGGTAACCAACGAATTGACTGAAGCCATATTAAAACGGAGGAGGTATCATGCACGCCCCAGTTCGACCCAAGAGCTTTGCACATGTCGTCTACCGGTCGTTCCATTACAAGCAGATGGTCGAATGGTACCTGTTGGTGTTCGACGCAAAGGTGCAGCACAGCACTCCCGCCGTCACATTCATTGCCTACGACGACGAGCATCACCGTATTGCGATCGTCGACCTGGGGTTTGGGAAAGGTGCAACTCGGGACGACCGAACTCCGCGGGGTACGGCCGGCGTGGACCATGTCGCGTACGGCTTCGGCTGCCTGCACGATCTCTTCGCCAAATATTCCAGTCTGAAAGAGCGCGGGATCGTGCCATACTGGTGCATTCACCATGGTCCTACCGTCTCCCTTTACTATGCAGATCCGGACGGCAATCAGATGGAATTTCAGGTAGACGCCTATGGGTCAGCGGATCAGGCAAATGCTTTCATGAGAGGAGCCGGGTTTGCCGCAAACCCTATTGGCGTCGAATTCAATCCGGAAGACATGCTGGAACGTTTACGTTCGGGGGAGTGCGAAGCTTCGGTACTGGTGCGAACAAGCCACTTTCCCGTTTCCCCGCTCAGGGGATCTGTTCTCGGATAATCTGTATAGTCAAAAATGTGGAGCAGTCTCCTGAATCGCAGGACACCGAGCGGAGTTGCGGGGGGCCAATTCTACGTGCAGTACACTGGGCGAAGAATCATACATTGGATGGACGAGCCTATCCGCATGGCGGTGATCGAGATCAAAGGTGCCGACTCGATCGTGCCGCGTCGGATGACGTGTGCGATTCGCAGACATCGTTTCGTTTTCGTGGTGGCAGTTTTCTTACCTTGCTGGAACTCGTGGCTCCGGTAGGACGTGCGAGTTCGAGCACGCGCCGGTGATGCTCTGCGAGTGTCCTGTCTACATGCCATTCGCGATGCCGGATTCGTTCCTTCCGCTCGTCGCATGCGTTTTGCACCTGCCGGAAGAGGAGTGATTTCGGCGACTTCTGCGATGTGGTCAACTGGTGTCTTGCCACCGAGGGAGCCGCGCGGACGCCGCCAGTTGCAGGCGGACTGCCACTCTTCAAGTCGCTGGTCAATCTCATCCTCGGTCGGGGCATGGTGGAACCGGAACTCGTTCAGGTCAGTCAGCTGTGAACGCTCGACCTTGCCGTTGAGTGTGGCGAGCGTGGCGGAATCGGTCGAAATTTGATGCACTCGCTCACCGGACGTCGCTGTACCGATTCGGCGACGAACTCGCCGTCCCGATCAGTCCGGATACGGCGGATCGGAAACGGCATTTCCTCGATGACACGATCAAGAAAAAGCAGCGTATTACGAGAGTTTCTGCGCGGTAGATAGCCAGTACGCGAAAGCGCGAGCAGTCGTCGATGGCCGTGTATTGGCAGGCGCCTCTCGCGATCTTCATCGTGTCCATCTGGGCCCGATCCTCTGGAATCGGGCGACTATAGCGTTTGGGGTGTGCCGGCTGCCTGGGCCGCACTAACGGTTTCACGGACGCTTCGTTCAGCACCTTGTGAATGGTCGCGAGTGACAGTTCTCTTTGTTCGTGGAGCCGCAACTCGTTCTGGATCCTCCGCGCTCCCTTATGCTGGGAACGCAGCCGGAGAATCCTCGCCCGATCAGCTTCAATGACCTTCCCGTCTGGACTGTTGAGAGGGCGGCGACTTTGAGATCGAAGCCGCCCTTTTCCAGAATCCCGGTAGCGCCGTAACCATTTGCGAAGTGTCGGTCTTGAGATGCCGCGGCGCGCACATATGAGACCAGCGTTGCCGGTCTCGTGATACATCATCACCCTCCAGTAACCGAGTCGCAATCTCGCGGTTCATCGCCTCATTTTAGTTGAAACGATGTCTGTGAATCACACACTTCAATGACCCGTTCTGCCATGGAGGCTATTGCCGATAGGTCTGCGCGGTGACGAGTCGGCAGCGACCACTGACAGACTCTAGTGAAACGTATGCAAAGCGCGGATGTCTGGGATTATCTGCTGGCCGAGGATAGATTCAATCGCGCTGGATAACATCTGAGCGGCCACCATGCCATCTGATAGAAAAGACCGCTCGCGCCATGCTACACAGCCATCGGGGCGAACGAGAAGTGCTCCTCCTTCGTCAATTTCGCGCAGTCGCTGCCAAGCGCAATAGACGTCCTGATAATCACGCTCCCCAATGACAACCATCCGCAGAAACGGCATGGACAGTTCGGTCGCTGCTTGAATCCATGCGGTGCCTGAGAGTCCAGTTATGAGAGTGAATTTTCCCTTGCCTACAATATCGAGTGTCGAAATGCGTCGCCCTAGGGAATCGGTGAGCCACGCGTGTGGCAGCTTCGCGCCCGGGCGAGTAGTGGGTTGCAGGTAGAGTTCAGGGTCACGCTTCCACGCCTCGGCAGCCAGATCGCTATCAGCGAGAACAGCCGACGACGCATAACGCTGATTCATTTCCACGCCCTGCGCATTGAATTCGCGATTCTTCAACTCAAGTGCATCCGCTGCCAATTTACGTGCGCGTACCCCGTCTGGTCCACGATCCCGAAACCGTGCGATCCCTGCGGCAACTGGATTTTCAGCGTCTGCCACCGAAAATGCCTCCTTAATGAGTGAGTAATCACGGCGCGACTGATTCGCACGTAGCACGATCTGTTTGCCGACGGGAGCGCGCTCATCGGAATAGGTTTGAAGCAGTCTCTGCGAGGCATACCCCTTGACGACATATGCCAGTTTCCAGGCGAGGTTGAACGCGTCCTGAACACAGGTGTTGGATCCCAGCCCACTTGACGGTGGGTGACGATGCGTTGCATCGCCACCGCATAGGACTCGGCCTTTCGAATATGTCACTGCATATGCCTGGTTCACATACCAGACTGATTTGCGCAAAATGTCGATTTCCAGATTGGGGTCGCCGACGAGGATGCGAATCTTTGAGATCACGGTCTCCTCGCTGAGATCAGGCTCGCCCTGCGAGATATCAAAGCCCCATCCAGCGATCCATTGGTTCCAGGGCTTGACCGCACGTAACAGGCCAAGGCCGATTTCTCCAAAGCTCGCATGTGGACTCACAATCCAGTGAAGAATGCTGGGCCGATGCTCCACGTAACGACTGAGATTGGCGTTGAAGAGGGTATATACGGTTCCTGCGCGCGCCATTTCGCCTTCGATCTTGAGGCCGAGTTCCTCGACGATGGTGGAGCGAGCTCCGTCTGCGCCGACGAGGTATTGGCACCTTGCACAGTACTCTCGTCCGCTTAGGCGGTCGCGAAGTCGAACCGTAACTCCGGCGCTATCCTGCGCGTGTGACAGATATTCCGTGTTGGTCGTGAATGATGCACCCCGTGTGGCTGCGTTGTTTACGAGAATCGGCTCCATGGTGGGTTGGACGATGTCCGCCAAGGGGCAGGGACTGCCCGCGACATAATCACCGTGCCGCCCGTCACCGGTTCCCCATGCACGAATGCGAATGAGTTCTTCTCCAGCGAGGCTGGTCGCGAACAGGCTGTCCCCCATCTGGTCCCACGATGTGGCGTTGCGCAGCACTTCCTGTTCTATACCCAAGTCGCGGTAGACTTCCATTGTGCGCTGATTGGTAATGTGAGCTCGTGGCGTGTCTGCGAGCCAGTTTGATCGGGACACCATGTGGACTTTTACGCCATACGTGGCGAGTGCGAGCGCGGTCGTCGCACCCATCGGACCCGCACCAATGACAATCACGTCTGTATCGAAATCGGTCTTGTTGCCCATAGGCATGTCGTAAGCTCTTTTAGAAAAGGTTGTAGATCGTGCGTGCTCTAGCGCCGGCGGAGATGTCGGATTGCCGTTTGGCAACGACCGTCATTCATGTATGCTAGCGAACACATACGTTATGTGTGTAATGCTGGATCGTCATACCGGACAACCGAATCTTGAATAACGAATCAAACGCGTCACGATCGCCGGGTGGACAGGTTGAAATGTAATGTATAGAGATGGTTCGGAAGCCAGATGGCAATGGTAGGGTGATTTGCCGTGTTCAGGAGGCTAGACAGGTTGGATTCGTCTTTAATCGAATACTTTTTGCGAGTGGCGGAGCTTGGTAGTATCAACAAGGCTGCCACGG
This sequence comes from Paraburkholderia steynii, assembly GCF_900100565.1. Taxonomy (NCBI): domain Bacteria; kingdom Pseudomonadati; phylum Pseudomonadota; class Betaproteobacteria; order Burkholderiales; family Burkholderiaceae; genus Paraburkholderia; species Paraburkholderia steynii. The sequence goes on from NZ_FNDI01000018.1 coordinate 21,833, forward strand.
ATCTTCGACTATCGCAGCCTGCGCTATCGAGACACATCGTGTCGCTCGAACATCAGGTGCGCGCGCGGCTGTTCACGCGCACAAGGGGTGGAGTCAAACTGACAGAAGCCGGCATGCTGCTGCTGGAACGTTCCCGTCCGATTCTGCGGCAACTTGCGAAGCTGGTAGAAGACGTCGGTGATTGTGCCGCCGGCCAATTGTCCATTGGGGTCGCGCCTTCATGGCAGCACATGTTCACATCGACGTATGTCTCAACACTTCTGGAGAAGTTTCCTAGCGTATCGCTGCGGGTACACGAAGGTGCAAGTCATGAGTTGCGCGAGGTCATGCATGCAGGCATGCTCGATCTGGCCATCGTTCCATTTGAAGGGTCACCGCCGCGTGGGTATGTCTACACGCCTCTTGTCCGTGAGCCACTCGTTCTGGTCTCGGGAAAGGGGAGGCAGTTGACGCCGGAGCATCCCGTTTCGCTTTCACGCCTTGAGAATCTGAAACTGGCACTCCCAGGACGGCCAAACGTTATTCGCGGTCAGATCGAAAATGCTATGGAACGCAGGGGACTGGAATTCAAGACTCTATTTGAGATAGACGCAATGAGCCTTTCGATAGAACTGGCTCGACAAGGTATCTGCGACACTGTTGCGCCTTGCTGCGCAGTGAATGGCAATACGCGCTGGAAGGACGATGTCGAATGGAGCCCCATTCAAGGCATGTACATGACATGGGCACTTTGTGAGAATGCGGCGAGATCGCATTCTTCCGCAGTCCAGGAAGGACTGCGGCTCGTCCATCACGTTTTGGATGCGATATTGTCAGAGACGAAGTGGGTTGGAGCGGAGCGGCTATGGAAATCAGCACAAGCTACCGCTTCGAATTCGCGTGACATGGCGTAGCGAAATATAACGAAGCGGAAAACTGCCTGCCGCCTGCATTCAGCCGTGATCGTTCCAGCACTGAACTGGATCATGGGCGAAGATCTGCTTGTATTTCCCGCTAAAGAACAGCAACGGTGGACCATCCCCTTCGGTCAGTGTCTCGACGTCGGCTGTATAGATCAGATGGTCGCCACCAACGTGAATTGCATTCGCCCGAGCTGAGATCTGGACCAGCGCATCCCGGATGACGATAACATCACCAGCGAGTAGGTATGGATCTGCCAGTCCGTCTTGGGGTTGCCCGCCGAAATGGCGGCTGAGCGCTTGTTGATCTTCGCTGAGAATACTTACTCCAAAACGTTCGCCAATGCCTACAGACTGGGCGAAACGCGATTGCCTGCGAGCGGATACAAGGATCATGGGAGGGGCGACGGAAAGAGACATGAATGCATTTGCAGTCATGCCGGCGCTGATCCCCTGATGACGAAATGTGATAACGGTTACGCCTGTGGCGAATTTGCCCATCGCGGCGCGAAAACGTGTTATGTCCAGGTCGAGATCTGCTGTCATGGCTTATATTAGTTGTGTGTCTGCGATTTGTCCGCAGGCGAGTCGGCCGAAGGTTTCGAAGGTCGTCGTTGGGGTAACCATGCCATGGAGTGACGCCACGCGAGCATCGTGCCAGATACGGGTAAACGGATTTCCGAGCGATGCGAGAGATCCACCGGAAGCAGTCGCAAGCAGATCGATTCCTTCCCAGATGAGTTTTTCTGCCAGGCCCACGTCACGGCGCACCTTGGCGCGATCAAAATATGCCATGTATTGCCCCGATGCAGCGTTTGCGTCGAGGACGTCCACATGCTTTTCTATGATTGTCCGCGCTGCGTCCAACTTCGCCGATGCTTCGCCAATCTGAAGATGTGTAACTGCGGCCTCGGACTGCTTTGCGTGCCACGTGTACTGAATTCCCCGGTGTGGCAAAAGCTCCATGAATGTGTCGATTGCATTGCGGGCAATGCCCAGTGCAGGGAAAAGCAGAATGATCGAGAGCATCGGAACGCATGCGATCCGGTAGAGGGAATCGGGGGAAGCATGTCTGCTGGCATAGCGACCTTCAATGGCCTGGCTCATCGACGCAACATAGGCATTGGGGATGAATAAGTTCGAGACACTCACGCTTGTGCTGCCCGTTCCACGCAGACCCATGACATTCCAGTCGTCGAGTGTGAGCACGTCGCTCGCGCGGACCAGCGCCACGCCTTGATCGATGATCTTGCCGTTGACATCGACGATCGGAATTCCGAGCAAGTCCCAATTGGCATGATAGATGCCTGAATTGAATCCCCAAACGCCTTCCTCGATGATAAAGCCGCCTTCGAGTTTTTTGACCACCGCCTTGCGCGGCGAGAGAACCCCAACTACGCGCACGCGCTTGGATCCGCCAAAGACCTCGTCGACCACACCTTGGTCAAAGAAGGAGGCCACGCCCCAAGTGCCGACGTTCGTCAGCGCCACAACCCATGCCGTCGACGCATCACCGCGTCCGAGTTCTGCAACAACTTCTAGACAGGTCCGCAGGGACGCCTGCTTGCCGCCGTAGCGACGCGGCGTCGTGATTTCAAAGAGTCCGGCCGCATTGAGATCATCGATAGTGTCTTGTGGCAGGCGCGCCAATTCATCGACTGCACTTGCACGCTGCTTCAACCTCGGAACCATTGCGGCTGCGGATGCGACCAGGTCTTCATCGACGCGACCGGTCGGAAAGGCGCCAGATGCGTTCATGTATCATTCTCATCAGATGGTTTATGTTGGGTGACGGTTGTCCAATAGCTGGCCGCTGATTCTGCCGCGGATATCATGGAGCATTCCGTCCGAGTGCGCCTGAATTGGTGCGGCGTTGCCTCAGAAAACGGTGTGCATACCCACCCTGGCGATTGCCTGAGTTGGCGTAGTCGAGGATCCGTTCGGATCTGTGATCCCGTTGATCGAGGCGTTAGCCCCTGAATTAGCACGTTGATATACACCTTCTGCATAGAGGGTGGTCCGCTTGGAGAGCTCGTAGTTCAGTAGGGCGCCCACCTGACTCGCATGATTGTTGTCGAGTTCACTATTGCCCTTCATGTAAATGTAGTTTGCTCCGAGGGACCAGATTGGTGAGATTTGCCAGGTGCCGCCCAGTTGCCCGGCGTAGGCATGTGCGCCGTTGAACTCGTTGCGTACCGTCACGAAGTTTGCAGTAGCTAGGATCTGCCCAAACGCGTAGTGTGCGCCGACACCCCAGTTCCGAATGGAAATCTGCGGGGACCCGCCTGTGGCCCCGGGATATTTGCGATTGGTGTAGGCTGCGCCGATGCCCAATGGTCCGGCGTCATAGTTCATGCCGAGGCTCACGGCAGAGTTTGATCCGAAGGAGCCCGCCACGCCCCCGAACGAGTACAGGGCACCGATTGAGAGCCCTGCAAATGTGGGAGACTGGTATCGGACCGCATTGTGAACAGGCGTTCCAGACGTGTTGCTCCAGTCGAACCAGCCGGTAGCATTGGCGGGTAGAGCCAGTTTCTGGAAGGGGCCGGCCGGGAAGTTGTGGAGGCCACCAGTCGTGAGGCCTGGACTGTTGCCCGCCCCTGTCAGTGAGCTGAACATGAACTCATAGACGTTCCCAAGAGTCAGTGTACCGAACCTCGCATCGTCGAGCCCGATATACGCGTTGCGTCCGAACAGACCTGGCATCAATATGCTGCCGGTGCCAAGCTGGAATTGATCTTCCAGCTTGAAGATCGCTTTTGTTCCCCCGCCCAATTCTTCCATCCCCTGAAAGCCCATCAGGTTCGGTGCATACATGCCGTCGGCGAACTTGAGGCTTGCGTGACCGCCTTCGTTCGAGATGTACGAGATGCCGCTATCAAGCAGTCCGTAGGCCGTAACGCTACTCTGCGCGCTAGCCCGGCAAGCAATTAGCAATCCTACTGAAATCATTGTGATACTTTTTTGCATCCGTGTCTCCTGAATGCTGGTTTTTTTGAACTCTTTCTGAACTCTGGTCGTCGTCGCTACTTGATGCAACTACCGTAAGCCGACCGGTTGAGATGAGTTTGCCCGGATTAGGGTGTGCTACAGATTCCTAGGATGCTCCATCTCATGGAAAACAGAGTAAACGAAAAAATATCGATAAACAACAGGTAAATCCATTATGCTTCAGAATACCGCTAAGCTGCCGCCGGTCCTGGCTTCACGCGTTGCAGCCGTAGCGAAGGACGTCCAGCCTCCGCGACTTCGGGAACGGTTTCATTGGACGCGTAAATGAGCGGGGCGGGCCGTGGAGACATTGCCGCGGGTGTCTGACTCGGAAGATCCGATCCGCGCAGCAGGATTGTCAGTTCGTAGAGATGGCACCTGATTGCTGCGCGTCCGGGTTCCCGTGGCGCGAGAGTAAGTTGAGCCTTCGTGATGCGGCATGCAGATTTCGGTGAAATAATAGAGTTATCTATTGAATATCGATAAAAACGAAGGTAATCTACAAACCGACTGCGCGGGCAACGGCGCTGATCTCAACGTATGAATACTTCATTGCCGGTCGCAACAGCGCTGCATCTGTCCGCAAGCACGGACAATGATGGTCAGCTTCTGTCCGCCCCTGTGCGTGGTGAGTGAACTCCGGCGGTGCCCGCTACATGTAGTCAAAAAATGCGTGGCGTCGTTGATATTACATTTGGTTGAGAACTGACGAATTGGAGTCCCGCAGGCTGTGGAGACTTCACTGCGGAAGACTTGCACTCTGTAACGCGCAAATCCCTTTTAACGGCAGGGCTGCTATGGCCTGGGTACAAAATCCCGTCCGCCACAGTGCCCGTATTAGCAAAACTGGAGACGACATGTCGCAACAACACAACGAGATTTTCCGCCGCGCGACGGACGACGGCGACGAATTGGCATTGCGTATGGACCTTGTGTCGCGAGCACGCGAGTTGACCCCCCTCCTTCGCAAGAACGCAGAACGTACCGATGCCGATCGTCGGGTTGTTGAGGAGAATGTGCAGGCATTGAAAGACGCAGGACTTTTTCGCATGATGGTGCCGAAACGCTATGGCGGCCACGAAGCAGGCTTCAGAACCAATCTCGAGGTGACCTCTGCTGTTGCCGAAGGCTGCGGGTCGACCTCTTGGATCCTCAATCTCATCTCAATCAATGCGTGGGGAATTTCACTGATGTCGCGGCAAGCGCAGGACGACGTTTTCGGTGCCAATCCGGACTCGCGCGCGGCTGGCGTGCTGTCGCCGGCAGGTACGGGGCGACGCACTGATGGGGGTGTTCGCGTGACGGGGAAGTGGTATTTCGCGTCCGGATCCCTGCACGCAAACTGGGGCATGGTCGGTTTCACGGAAGTCGGCGTGAACGATGAGCCGCTCGGGCAGTATTTGGCTCTTATTCCCGTTGAAGAGATGACAATCGAAGACACGTGGTTCACGGTAGGCATGCGAGGCAGCGGTAGCAACTGCTTTGTCGCACAAGACGTGTACGTACCCGATCATCGGATCTTGTCAGTTGCTAGCGCGCTTGAGGGGGACTATCCAACGCCTTTCAAAAACGAGCCCGTCTACCAGACCTCTTTTATCCCCGCGGCGACGATCGTCCTGGCTGGGCCGCAACTTGGTCTTGCGCGTGCAGCGCTGCGCCATGTCATCGAAACTGCCGGGAAGCGGTCTATTGCTTACACGAGTTACGCGAAGCAGACCGACTCGACGGCGTTCCAGCTGCAGATCGCGGATGCTGCAATGAAAATTGACGCGGCGCATCTGATGGCCTGGCGCTGTACGGATGCGATTGACGCCGCAGCCAAGCGGGGAAGTCAACTGGATCTGCTTACGCGAGCACGGTGCCGAGCCGATACTGGATATGCTGTTCAGCAGGTGACGGAGGCGTTGCAGATCCTCGTCAGTGCCCACGGGGCGGGTACGTTTGCCCAGACGAATCCGCTGCAACGCATCTGGCGCGATTCGAATACAGGGGCGCGTCATGCGATTGTTATGCCAGTTGTCAACACAGAAATTTACGGGAAGGCGCTGCTGGGGGTCGAGACGAACATTACCCCGCTCATCTGACGGCCTATTAAATGGCGATACGTGGTGTGCGGATAGTCCGTAAGTTGTGGACCCGCTGTATAATTGATTTGTGCTCGGATAGTCGATTATATGAGCCATAATCTTAATTTTCAGTGGGCCGTGGCTGCGTAAGGGGGTTCAGTGGAACCCTTTGCTCCTTGCCGAGGCACCCGTATGGAGCATGTAAATGGATCTTGACAGTTCCAGTGCGACAGGGAAGAGTTTGACGACAACGGCGTTTGAGCTTATCAGGGCCGATATCCTGCTCGGAAGGCTGTTGCCTTCCGAGCGTCTCCGCGTTCAGGCTTTGAGCGAGCGGTATGGTGTCGGAGCGACGGGAATTCGCGAGGCGCTTTCTCGCCTTGTAACCGAAGGACTCGTTGACGTTGAGGACCAACGTGGATTTTGCGTTTCGCCGGTGTCCCGGGAGGCACTACTGGACCTTACCGAAACGAGGATTGGCGTAGAGCGCCTTGCGCTGTCCCGGGCGGTCTTGCACGGCGATGTCGAATGGGAAACGAATATGTTGAGCGCCTACCATCGCTTGTCGCGCACGCCGGTTCCGACCGATCCCGTCAATCATCAAGCCTGGGCAACAGTACATCGGCAATTTCATGAGGCGCTTATTCGAGGGTGTGCTTCGCCATGGTTGCAGCGGCTATGCCGCTTGCTCTATGACCAAGCGGAGCGGTATCGTAACCTCGCGGAGCTGGAAATGCGCTCAGAGCCGAATTTGCGGGACACCTTCGCAGAACATAAGGCGCTGCTCGATGCGGCGATGGAGCGCGATAACGAAAAGTTAAGTATATTGATTGGCGAGCATCTTACGATTACCACGGAAATTATCCTGAAAGCGGGCTTCGATCGAACGATGGGGGATGTGCGCGTCGCATAAGCCTTTGCGCACACGAGATACTACGTGTCTGTTGTTCGATCCAGATCAAGCGTGAGGCTTTGCTTGCCGCATCCACCGGGAGGAGGCATCCGTTCCGCGTGCTCCGCGGAGGAGTCCTTGCCGATCAAGAGAGGGACGCAGCCGACGGCGTGAAGAGCAGGAATCCGTCTTATTGCTGCCGGTCCACATTTCTGTTGCTCGTCGTTCCCTCGAACTGATGTCTTTTCAAGCTGTGCTGCGAAAGCGTCTGCCTAAGTTCGAAAAGCGGACCACATACGTCGCTCCGTGACGGTTGCTTGGCGCTGAGCGCAGTTTCCGGCAGACTATTGAGCGAATGCGTTACTGCTTGGACTGCTCGCGGACGGCGGCGGCGCCAGCGTGCGGCCGCAGGCAGACCTACATTATCCCATCATCCGTTCGCAGTGCATCAGCCGGGACCTTAACACTTCGCATGCTTGGCGTGCTTGCAACGGCTGTCTAGACTGAATCGAACAACCTAGCAGGTTGTTGAAAGGCGCCCGTCACGACGACCGAAGCTGTGTTCTGGAAACTTGCGCACGCGATTTCCCGCTGAATTACCTGTAGACAGCAGCAGCACTTGACTCGACAGACAGCGTCTGTTCATTTCGTTACTCCCGGCTGGATAGCTGTCGTTTCGGGACGAGGAAAAGGGGTCAAGCCCGAAGCCGCGAAGCGGTGCGCCATAGGCGCAGGCTTGAGGTTCGACTCGTCCCGACGAATCATCCCCTTGGTCGGGAGTGGACGGTATCGCCTCTAACATTGCGTGACCGGTCGAATACCGGCTAATACAAATTACCGGGGTTGCCGGGCGATCTGCGTCGCGTATGCGGCTTATCGCTGCGCGCGACATGCGGTGTCACGGTTGCGGGCGCGGTAATCGTTCACGAAGTCCCGAATGTCATACGCCTTGTCGGCGCCGACGGTCTTCGCATGAGCGCCTGGCACGCCATCGAGTAATCGCAACGCGCTGGCCCGCTTGGCCAAAACATCCGCGTGACTGACCACGGCGCCGACCACCGGCCCCGAGTGGTTCTCCATCAGGACATGCCCGTGGTACAACAGGATGACCGGACTCTTGCGGCTCTTCTTGAACAACCGCGCCTCCGGCTCAATAGTCGACTGGACACCCCCAGAGCCTCAGAACATCGAACATCGAGGTTTTGGGGGTGTTTTGGTGCGCGTCATACACTCAGAAGAAGGGGCGTGGTTCTTGGTGGGAGGGACTGCGTGAAAATCAAGCCTGTAACGACCAAGAGTGCCGCGAACAGCCAGCCTTGCCATGTCGGGAGTGAGCGAGAGGCAGGGCGTAGTCAAGTCATTGCCCTGTCTCTCGTCCGCGAACCGGCGCTGCGCTTTCTCAGCGTATTCGACTCACCAGTCTGGTGTTGTTCGTAGCAAAGGCGACATGGCATGGCGCGACCTACACCAGCCCATACCAACCCCGGCTATTCTTGCCTTGCAGCCTTCAGTGGTGGCTTTCCCGGCTCGCTTGCCCGGATATGTTCAAGCACTGCGAAATGAAGACGCACCGATACCTATGCGCGAGCCAGCGTCCGAATTTCCAGAATATAGCCCGAGCCGGCTTTCTGAACATGTTGGGCTTACGATAACGGTCATGCTAGGCCGCTGGGGGAAGCTTCCGGGTCACGCAAAAGCCGGCGAGAAAGTTAGACAAGGCCGAAGGGATCGTCGACTGCGCGTTGATTGGCATTATTCCAGAAGTTCTGTAGCACGAGACCGTACTCCGGCAAATTTTCCATAAATGGAGACAGCATCGCGGTCGCCGTTGGAAGTTTCCAGTCGGCTTGCAGCTCACAGGCAAGAGCGAACGTGGTCACCAAATCTGCCCCAGCGTTGGACAGCCGGGATATTGCGGCCTGAGCCTCATACGTGTTCCAGGCACCGCAGGCGTCAATGACCGGGAACACCTTGTAGCCGTCCTGCAGCATGGAAAGAGACGGGAAGACGCAGCAAGTGCCCAGAGTCACTCCGGAAATGATGATGTGTGTGCGTCCAGTTGTTGCGACTAGGTCATTCAATGCTGCTCGGAAGGTGGGATCTTCGTAGCAGTTAATGATGCCGGTACGCCTGTAAATCGGAGAATCAGCGAATATCACCTTCAGTTCTGGAAGCGTGTCACCGTTTTGCCATTGAGCATTTGAAGACGAGATCAAGACGGGGATCTCAAGCGCTTTTGCTGTGCGTGCCAGACCTAACACGTTGCTCTTGAGTTGGGCGAGAGATGTGAAATCACGTACACCTGATAAAAGCCCGATCTGATGGTCAATGAACAGCATGATGGAATTGCTCGGGGTAGGCTTATCGTAAACCGAGCGACCATATACGCGAGCGGTTTCGGCTGATGTTGCTGGCGGGAGGATGGAATCGGTGATAGGGCTGACGATGTCAGCGAGTCTAGTGGGCATACAATCTCCATTTTGTCGAGGAAGAGCATCCGTCGTTGATAGATGACTCGGGAAGGTTAGCATCTGTCTGTGGATGGGAAAAGGTACTTACTATTCTGTAACTGGAGGGATAATGACGGACGCCATAGAACTTGCGGTTGCACCATTTGCAAGCTCTCGGCAGAGCTGCTCTATGGAGCAATACGTGAAGGTGTTGTCTGGAGCATGGACGCTTCGAATTTTCTGGGTTTTGCTTGGGGGCGGAGCTTGCCGGTTTGCGGAAATCGCTAGAACAATCGGAGACGTCTCTCCGAAGGTTCTGACGTCGCAACTACGCGTACTGGAGCGGGGAGGATTTATCGAACGACGGGTCATTCGCGCGAAGACACCGCATGTCGAATACAAGTTGACGGAGCGGGGTTTGGCAATTGAATCGGTTTTTAGAGCTATGGAGAAAGTGGCCGAAGATTTATTTCCGACCACGGGCAAGGCGGAATAGGCTTTCCGTTGTGCAGGGCGCCGTCGGGTTTATCGACGATGTCCCTGCACGGAAAGCTTTCGATCGACGGTCAGTGTCTGGCGGGGCGGTTTTCCGAGCTAAAAAAGGAATGGTACAGAACTGGTATCAGACCGAGCGTCACCAGGGTGCCTAGGGCGAGACCTCCGATCATCGTTATCGCCATGCCTGTCCACAGCGGTCCGGCGAAGAGCATTAGTGGTATGAGTCCGACAATACACGTAAGCTTGGTCATCACGATCGGGCGCAGGCGCATGAGTGAAGCGGTGACTACCGCTTCATGCTTCGATCTACCTTTGACTAACTCGCCTTCTATACAGTCAAGCAGGAGCACCGCGTTGTTCACGATGATACCTGCGAGCGCGAGTAGGCCGAATGTTGGCATGAACCCAAATGGGTACCCTGTGATCTTCAACGCTAGTGCCGCACCTACCAGTACAAAGGGTATGCTGATGATCACGATGGCGAGCTTTCGGAAAGAGTTGAATTGCCAGATGAAAAGCAGCAGGATCGCCACAAGCGCATGAGGAAAATACTGCAGGAGGGCCTGATTCGCTTCGGCGCTATCCGTGATTTCGCCTCCAACTTCGATTCTGTAGCCCGGAGGTAATTGCAGTTTCGCAATTGAGCCGGACAGGCGCTGCACGATCTGCTCCGCGGTGAGCGCCGGGTTATGACCTCTAATGCTGATGGTACGCGCAAGATTCCGGCGCACAATAGTTGAGGGCTCGCTGTCGCGCCGTACTGTAGCAATCGCCGCCAGTGGTAACGCAGTCGCGCTGGAGGATGCATAGACCACGGTGTCTGCAGGGCTGGCGGTAGGGTTCCGCTCGAACGCGTCGCCCCGAAGTATGACCGGTACGTTCGCGCCGTCGTCTCGCACAACAGTAACGTTTGATCCACTGTATCGCACCTGAAGTGCCTGAGCTATGTCGTCACTGGATACTCCGGCCTGACGCGCCTTCAACTGATCCACGTTGATTACATAACGTGGTACCCGTGACTCCCAGTCGTCGCGCACGTCAACTGTACCTGGCAGTGCGCGCAGCATGTCACTGATAGAGGCTGCTGTATGCCGAAGCATTGTTTCGTCCGGCCCGGTGACGCGGTAGACAGCCAGGCCGGCCTCGGTCGAACCCATCGAAAAGCGCTTCGGCTCTGCGCGTATTGCGGGATAAGTCTTTGCCATGTAGTCCTGTGCTCGGGCGATGACCAGATCAATATCGGATGTCGGGCGCACGCTAACAGTAAAGTAGGCGACATTCTGGCCCGGGAGCGGTGGGTTCAGACCGAGCACAATTCGGGGACCACCGTCCGCAACATATCCGATGCTGTCGACCACTTCTGGATTGGCTTTGAGGTCGGCGAACCAATGGCTGATCGACGTAACGGTGCGTAATGTCTCGCGAGAATCGCTGCCCGGTTGGAGGGTCACGGGCATCTGAAATTGCAAGCGGTCCGATTTTGGCAGGAAGTCGTACGGTAGCCCCTTAAGTATCGTTATAGCAGCTGCGAGCAGCAGGGCCATGCAGGCTACAAACACCGACTTGTGTTCGAGCACCCACGTTATGATTTTCCGATAGATACGGTAGAGCGGCGAGTCATGGGATGTCTCGTGCGTCGTTCCCTCCAGTTTCGCATGCGGTTTCACGAAGTAGAGGCAGAGTAACGGTGTAACGGTCACGCACAGCAACCACGAACCGAGCAACGTTGTCGCAAGCACAATCGCGAGTGAGCGCAGGTACTCGTTAGTGCTGGTCTGCCCAAAAAAGAAGGGCGAAAACGCCAGCACGATTGCGGTTGAGGAAGTTAGTAACGGCGTTGCCAGGGTTCGTCCGGCCATCTCGCAAGCCTGACGACGGTCTTCTCCGGTGGCAAGCCGGCGTTCGACGTCTTCGGCGATGACAATACCATTGTCTACAAGCAGCCCGAGCGCCAGGATGATAGCGGCGATGGATACCGTCTGCAGCTCTACACCGAAGGCCCTCATGGCGATCAGTGCGCCAAGAATTGTCAGAGGCACGATAGCGCCGACGATCAGGCCGGTTCGCCACCCTAGAAAGAGCATTACTACCGCCATGACGATGACAACCGTTTCTGCCATCACGTGATGCATTCGTCCCATCTGGCGCGCAACCACATCGGACTGGAACGTTACAACGTGTTGCTCAAAACCAGCGGGCAACAGCCCCGCTGTTTCTACCAGCTTTGCGCGCAACGCCTTGCCGTAGGTTTCCACATTTTGCCCTGAGGCCATGGACACAGCCACCACGATCGCCGGCTTGCCTTGATAGATCGCCGCGCGCTCCGGTGGGTCAGCGGGTACCGCACGAACATCGGCGAGACGATCCAGCGGAACCTGCCGCGTACCGCCTTCCGGGGCCGGAGTCGACACTAAGAAGCGACGCAGATCGTCGACACTCCGGATCTCTCCGCTGGTCGAGATAGTCAAGGCGAGTCCCGACGCAGATACCAGACCGCCTGGCGTCACCACGTTTTGCGCGTTCAACTGTGCAATCAGATTGGCCGGGCTGAGCCCGGCTTCGGAGAGGCGTGCGCGATTGAACGATATATAGACCTGGTCTTCCTGCAGCCCGTACAGACTTACTTTCTCTGTGCCAGGCAAGGTATACAATTGCTCGCGTAGCTTGCGCAGTGGTTCGCGCATTTCACTCATGGTGTAGCCCGGCGCCGTAACAGCAATCGAGGCCACCGCGACACGTCCAAAGTCGTCGTCGACGAAGGGGCCCATTGTCCCTGTTGGCAGGGCGGCACCCGCTTCAGCAGCCTTGGCCCGCACTTGTTGCCACAATGCGGGCAGGTCTTTTACTTTGTCGTAGGCTGTCAGCTGGATGATTGCACTACCGGGCCTGACTGTAGTGACAACCGTCTTGATTCCAGAGATCTCTCGCAGCCGTTCCTCTACTGGCTTTGCGAGAAGATTCTCGACCCGTTCGCTCGGCATGCCCGGATAGGCAATCGAAATGAGCGCATCGCGTATGGTGACCGAAGGCTCCTCCTGAGATGGAAAGCCAAGGAACGTGAATACTCCCGCAACGAGGACGAGTACGGCGGAAAACAGGGTAAGTCTGCTGGAGGATAGTGCGATGCGCGTTATGTTCACTTCGTGTCCCCGTCAGCAAGACTTGACGATGAACGGAATGGCAGGACCTTCTCTCCATCCGAGAGAAAAGCGGCTCCTGCGGTGATGACCTGTTCACCACGCGAAATTCCAGCGAGTATCTGGATACGTTCGCCGTCGATTGCACCAAGTTCAATTTGCCGTCGACGTATAATTCCGCGTGCCGCGTCGTAGACGAAAACCGATGCGCCTTCGCCCCTTTCGTCAGGTAACACGGACGCCAATGGGATCGTCAAGGCCGCGTGCAGCGAGGAGGGCATTGTTAGCAACAGGCTCTGCCCACTAAGCAAGGCTGCGTTTCTGTCGTCGATGTCAAAGATGGCCTCTACTAAGGTGCCGGTCGATGTCCGGGTCGAGAGACTACGCAAACGAAGAGTTAGCGTAGTATGGGGATCGCCGGATCTAGTCGCCCGCAAAACTTTGCCGGGCGAAAGGGCCTCCATAGGAGTGCCGATTGGGACCAATGCTACCGCCTGAGGATGTCCAATGCCCTCCACGCGTAAGACTGCCTGTCCGGGGCCGAGATCTTGGCCGGGCTGCTGTAGTCTCGCGACTACGTTGCCATCGTAGGGTGCACGAATTTCCTGCTGTCGTACTGCGCGCTGGGCTAGCGCGCGGTCAGCCATCGCCGAGCGAAGCTGCGCCATGCCCGTTTCGAGCTGAACCTTCGTACCAGTTAGTGTGATGGAGGAAATTGAACCATCGTCGAACATGGCCTGCTGCTGGCGCATTTGCGCCTGCTGTTCCCGAAGCCTGGCGGTTGCGGCCTGGAGGTTCGCCTCGGCCTGCTGGAGCCGCTGGCTGGCTGGCTCCGGTTCGATCCGCGCCAGCACTTGCCCGCGATGAACCCTGTCACCCACCTCCACGCCGATTGAAGTAATTCGACCTCCGTTTTCAAATGCGAGGTCCGCACGTTGTTCCTGACGGATGGTAGCGACAAGAAGCGATTTAGCATCGTCGGTTATTTCCGCAGTGGCGAGTTGTACCGCACGCGGCGGTTGCACGACAGCTTTGTCATCGTGCCTGCAACCCGCGAGCAGAATCAATATCGTCACGGTGTAGTTGCGCGGAAGGGCGCTCAGTCTCTGCCTGGTCATCTGATTTGGTTCAGGTTGCTCAGAACGAGTAGTTCAGTGCTGCAACTGCATTGAACGTTACGTTGTCTGTCACGATGGGGCTGCCATGTGCCTTGGCGATATAGCGGGTTCCCACGAGTTGCAGCGTTGTCGACCAGTGGCGCGATACTGTGTGGTCCCATTCCACGCCCGCGGAGTATGCATAGAGGCCCCCCCCCGGCGAATAGGCCCTGAAGCCGGTGCGTGCGGCTTGTGTTGGAGTGACGCCAAAATACGCCTGATTGTACTTCTGGTCACCCCACCAGGTATCCATGTCCACCGTGATCTTGTCGGTACCAGTGGTGAGTACAGTGATTTCTCCGCCTGCGCGCACGTGATTACGGCTGGCTCCGCTCCTCAAATCCGAGTCGGCCTCGATGCTGGCCGTAAACCATGGACAGAATTGTTGCGCTATCAGTGTGTGCAGCGTGGCGGACCCGGGAACGTCACCCATCCCTGCCAACCTGTTCGACCCCGGTCGCCACGTGTCACTGTGATCGACGCGACCCCAGTCGTAATAGATGGATTCAGAGATGGAAAAGCCCCAACTGGTCTGGTACTGAAGGCCCGCGCCGCGCATGGTGTCCGCAAACAGGATCCCACGCTGGACGGAAAACACAGGTTCGAATTGCAGATGAGTCTGATCGGAGCCGGCATAGCGCGGTTCGACCATCGCAGACGCGCCGATCACCCATTGAGTCGAGTCGCCGAGTAAGCTGGGAGAGACAGTGATCCCGTCTGCTCGCGCAGTAAGTGGAATCGAGATAATCGCTAGTACTGCGGCAGCAACTGGCGCAGAAAGCTGAAGACGTTTCATAAAGGCGTTAAGGCAGGAAGTAGGGGTTAAATCGGAGCTGGTAGCGTGACTCCGTAGAAGGCGCGAAAGAGAGCGATCTCATTGAGCGCGAGATCACGAGCGGCTTCGAGATAGATCAGGTTCGTCTGATTGACTTGCACGCGTGCGTCCAGCAGCGCGGCCTTGTCTTCCAGACCAAGAGCGGTGCGCTTGTCCATGCGGTCGATGCGCTTGCGCTCGCGGGTGACGCGTCCGCGCTCACGTGCCTCCGCAGCTATAAGCACACTGTGCGCATCCAAGGCGTCAGCGGCTTCGCGGAACGCCTGCTGAATCGCTTTCTCGTACTCCACGATACCCGCATCCCTTCGAAGCTCGGTTAGCTGGAGGTTTGCGCGGTTGCGGCCGTAGTTGAATATGGGGAGGGATATCTGGGGTGTAAATAGCCATTCGCCACTGCTATTGTTGAAAAGGCTGCCCAGACCCGTGCTGGCGATGCCAATTGCTGTAGTCAGACGGACCGATGGGAAGAACGCCGCGCGAGCGGCTCCAATGTCCGCGTTCCGAGCGCGTAATTCAGCCTCGGCCTGCTGAATATCGGGCCGTTCTATCAGAACGTGTGAGTCGAGATTGCGCAGGGCATCCAATGACGATGCATTTGCTATAGCGATGACCGTTATATCGCCCGTCTCAATGGGCATCGTCTGGTATCCCGCCAGAATCTGCAGCGCCCGAACCGCAGCTCGATGTTCCTCCATCGCCCGTAGCGCGCGCACATGCGCCAGATCGCTCTCGCTTTGCTGTCGATCGAGTCCGTCCGTCGACAATAGACCGACCTGATGCTGACGATTTGCGTATGCCAGAAGCGTCGCACTATCAACGTCAATTGCCTCAAAGCACGCCAGTGTGGCGTCGGATGCGCGTTCCAGCGAATAGGCGCGCAGTACCTCAGCAATCAACGCACCACGTGCTGCCTGCTTTCCATGGTCCGACGCGAGGAGGCGCTCACGAGCTGCATCGGAGAGCGACCTGAGTCGCCCAAAGAAGTCGAGCTCGAAGTCCTCTATACCAAGGTTCACGACAGAGAGGTTTTGCCCGTAGCGCTCATCGAGTGCAATGTTGTTGAACTGTTGACGTCGCAGTTGCCCAGAAATGGGCACTGTTGGCAGTCGTGCCGATCGTTCGACCTTGTATTGCGCCCGGGCCATGTCCACTTGCAACATGGCTAGACGAAGATCAGCGTTATGTGCCAGTGCCTGGGAAACCAGTGGAGCAAGGTCCGCGTCCGGTGAAAATTTTCTCAAAAATTGAAGCTCATCCTTCGTAAGTAATACGTCGGATGGGGGGGGCTCGGAAATTGACGGAGAGTTGTTGGCACCCAGCGTAACTGGGACTACAGGATCAGGACGCCGATAGTCGGGGGCGAGCGAACACCCTCCCATCGACAAGAAGATTGCGGCAAGTAGGAAAGAGCGCGACAGCACTGCGTCGGCGAACGTCAGGGGCATAAAGTCAGCATACAATCGTAGTACGCTTAAGCCTGACATCCATCTGTCAACGGTCGATTCAGAAACTATTAAGATTTCGTAAAGATCATCGCGGAGCCTCCGACGATCATGCTGCAGAAAAAAATTATGGTTGTCGAAGACGACTCGGACAGTGCGAGCATCCTCGATGCGTACCTTCGCAGGGACGGCTTTGCAGTCGCGCTGTCCCCTGACGGCAGACATGCCGTGCAGATGTTTGCACAGTGGAAACCGGACCTGGTATTGCTTGACGTGATGTTGCCGGGGATGAGTGGGACAGAAGTCCTTTCAGCAATCCGGCGAGCCGGCGACGCTCCCGTCATCATGGTCACTGCCATCGGGGATGAGTCGGACAAGGTGGGGGCGCTGCGGTATGGGGCAGACGATTACGTCGTCAAGCCATACAACCCCAGGGAGGTAGTTGCCCGCGTCCACGCCGTACTCCGACGCACGGGTCTTCTACGACCCAGCGGAGAACTTCTGCGTTATGGTCGCCTCGCGGTCAACACCTTGGCTGTTCGGGCGAGTGTGGAAGACGAATCCGGTGCGCCTCACGAGTTGACCCTCACACCTGCCGAGTTCAACCTGCTCGCCACGCTTCTGGCAACTCCGCACAAGGCATTCACACGTAGTGAACTGCTCGAAGCCTGCTTGCCAGGCAGCGACGCGCTTGAGCGTGTGGTTGATGTGCATGTTTCGAATCTTCGCCGCAAATTGGAACAACATGGCATCCTGGGTGTACTGGTAACGGTGCGTGCCGTCGGGTATCGCTTCCAATGATGACGTCATCGCGAACGCATCCGCGCGGTCGAACCACACCGCTATGGATTTGGGTTGGGGTGCGCATGAGCGCGCTGGCTGTGGCGACGGTCATTGTGATTGCCTTTTCCATGTGGCTTTATTTCGGCATTCGGGATACGCTCGCCTTGCGGCACGCTCCGATGCAGGTGAGACAGGAAATCGAATTTCTTCGTCAACATCCGAAACAAAACGAAGCGCGCCTGCGACAGTTGCTACCGCAGATTTACGATATTGAGCGGCTCGTGCCCGGCCTGGCCAATCCCGACTGGTGGACGCTGATCGCGATGGTTTCAATCTCAGTGCCGGTTATCGTTTTGTGTGGACTTGCGGCATCACGACCATTGTCTCGTCAGTTCACGCACGTAGCCGCAGCTGCGCATCGGGTCAGCGACGGGGACTTTTCTGCGCGTGTCGACGTAATTGCAAGCGCCCCGGGCGAGCTCACCGGTCTCGCAGGTGATTTCAATAATATGGCCGCGAGGTTGCAGCAGTACGAACGTGAGGTGCGCGATTCCAGTGCTGTGTTGGCGCACGAGTTGCGCACGCCACTCAATGCAGCAATGGGTCGCGTCCAAGGTCTTCTGGACGAAGTCTTCCCGTTGAACTCAGAACAGTTGGGACTAATCCGGCGACAACTGGAGCAGATCAATCGATTGGTCGGTGATCTTCATCTCGTGTCTCTCGCGCGTGCAGGTCAGTTGACGCTCGATTTGAAAGAATTCGCAATATGCGACCTGATTGCGGAGCGACTGGAATGGGCGGCGCCGCAGCTTGCCGCGGCGGGCATTGTTACTGTCCAACGTTGTGCTGTGGAAACGCGCGTTTTTGCCGACCGTGGACGCATTGGTCAGGTACTGACGATACTGATTGACAATGTGCTCCGCTACGCAGCTAGTGGCAGGTCTCTTGAGATTGAGCTAGATGGTACTCCAACTGCCGTGGTGCTGGTCGTGAGTGACCGAGGGCCAGGAGTCCGTCCCGACGAGGTGAACAGCATGTTCGATCGCTTTTGGAGAGCGGAACGTTCCCGCGCGCGTCACTGGGGTGGCAGCGGACTTGGACTTGCGATAGCCGCTGCAATTTGTCAAAGACACGGAGGTGACCTCCAATGCTTTCTTAGGAGTGGCGGCGGGCTGGTAGTTAAGGCGTTGCTCCCAGTCCCGCCAGACTGTCAACGCACCTAATGTGCGCAGACAGGGCTGGATGGACACATACCTTCCGTCTTCTGATAGAACAACAAAGCGTTTGAAAACACGCTGGTCAATGCAACGAAGCGGGTTGGACTGCGAGAATTCCGTGAGTATGCTGCGCAGGTAATTTAAAGCTCGGGCTCCGTGGCGATCCACATTGCTTGACAGTCACACGGGCATGCCGCGTGCCATTCTCGCTGGCGACGTAATTACCTTCGCCGCACCGCAGCGCTCGGCGCGGGACGCGTCGGCAGCCTGATTGGACCGACGATGGCCGCCGTGCGCACGCTCGACGACATCGGGATACGGGACCGTAATCTGACAACGGCGGGCCGATGCGCCCGAGCGTTGTGCGATGCCGGATCACCAGCACCCGCTCGCCTGACTGGAGGAGATGGTGTGCGGCGCGGATATCGTGAGTTGCGCCACGCTGGCGGACGAGCCCTTCATCTGCGCTGACTGGATTTCGCCGGGCAGCCATCTGCATCTGATCGGGAGTTTTTCGCTGGCCATGACCGAAGCGGAGCCTCAAGGATCTGTTTGCGTCGATACGGAGGAAGCGTTGACGAAATTGGGCGATCTCCTGAACGCGATCGGTATCCACAGATGAATCGTTCCGCATTGTGCCGCGATCTGCAACAACTTTGCCGGGCGGCGTTGAAGGGCAAGCGCACGCGCGGCAATGTACCGTTTTCTAGGAGGTTGAGACCGCGCTTGAAGATCTCGCGGTGGCAAACCTCGCTTTTCGTGCGGCAAGGGCAACGACTACTCCGTAACTTCTGCGGCGGCACGCCTATGCCGTCCCGCGAGCCAGTGCCTGAAAACGCGGAACACGAGAACGCTTGCACTACGCCAACCTGAACTCCCTGTGCCGGGGCGCCCGGATAAGCAGGTGCGAGACCCGCGTTCGCCGCGCCCGCGACGCAATACTGTGCGGCACCGCGGTTGTCAAGCCACGACAGTGCTGCATAGATGCTCGTGCGCCCGGAGAACGCATAGTTGAACATCGCACTGTACTGTACGCACCATTTCTACTGATCCGGTCCTGCAGGAACGTATAGCAGAGTGCGAGATACGCGAACGGAGAAAAGCTCCAGCGCCCGGAAAACTCGGAGCTGCGGATGTCGATTTTTACGTCGTCCCACCATGCAGTCGCGTATCCGGCATAGAGGCGTTTGGCCCCGAAGTCGTATCAGCCACCGGCGAAGGTGGAGCGCTCGGTGCTGGTCGCCGTGGCATTGCGAACGCCCTGCCTGCTCGAGGAGCAAAATCTGCAACTTGTGCAGATGGGAGCACCGATGGGTAGTTCGGCATCAGGCGAGAAGGGTATTGCTTCGTTCTCCTGGCGCCGTACGGAATACCGCGACAGCCTCGACATCGCCCCTGACGCTGCCTTGTTGCCCGGTTGTCCCCGTATCCACGTGATGTCGGGACACGTGACAGCAGGCGTAGATGCGAACTGGGATGTCTATGAGCTGTAGAGGTGTTCGGGAGCGTCGGGACCAAGACGCTTGTCGAGGTCATGAGCCCACAGCAAGTCCCCGACTATTTCATGTCATCGTTCTATAGAGCTGAAGCGCTGTTCGCGGCGATTCCTGATCGCAATCTTGAGTTTCTTTTTGACACCTACCATGCGGCCGCATTAACTCCTGACCCTTTGCGTTTCTAGTGCAGTGGCTGCCGCGAACGGGCCATATTCAGATATCCGACTATCCGGGCAGACATGAGCAGGGCACGGGCGCGCTACCGTTTCGGCAAATCTTCGCCAAACTCGTTGAACGACACGTTGAGCGGACTCAGAATCTTGAGCCTTATCTTCGGGCGGGGTAAGCCTGAAGACGATGCGCCCTCAATGGTGCAGTGCTTTTGTAGTCAACCGTCGTAGTCCATGAAGTTCTCGAAGCTACGATCATATTGTGCTTTTCGATCATAAAATACATTGATGAGCGGTTTTGGGCTCAACGCGGAGGAGTCTTCTTTTCGTGTTCGCGCTGCACTTCCTGATGCACTGACTACCGTCTGGGGGGATCGCATACGGTCTCGCGCGCGTGCGGGCTGATGATGTCCAACATCGGCGCGGCATTGGAGGGGGCCGTTGTGGCCGCGACGATTTCAGACATTTCGGCTCGTGCGACGTCTGGTCGACATCGGCATGCCGCGGTCACGTGAGTCCACCGGCAGCGTCGGCTCCCTTGCCATCACCCGTTTCCTCGAGCGCCGGTTGCTCACCTATTCGGCGGAAGGGGTGACCGTCATCGAAAAGCACGACCAGGTTGACGGACTCTCCATTACGCACAACGGCCACGCAGTCGAACGCCTGACCCGGTCGCGTATCCGCCTGTGGAACGCAGGGCGCAAGGCCATCGAGCCGGGTGACGTCGTGAGCACCAACCCGTTGAAAGTCCGGTATCCCGGTGCGACCCTGCTGGATCTCAAGGTGGTGCATAGCACCCATGAAGGGATCAAGTTCCGGTCGCGGCCCGACGGCGACGGCTGGCTGATCGAGTTTGATTATTGGGAAGGGAAAAGCGGGGTCATCCTGGAGGCGTTGCATACCTCAACCCGTGTCGTGCCGACACTGACGGGCTCGGTGCGCGGTCTGCGGCCGATCAAAAGCTTTGGCCGGATCGACGACGGTGCATTTCTGTCGCCAAGACGTCAGGCGTTGCTCAGGTGGTTGCCGGTCCTCGCGCTCGCGGTTTTTGGTGCCGGCATCGCGGCGGTCGTCAGACTGGGGCTCTGGTTCGATCCCCGTTCGATACTTGGGTTTGCCGTCGTGGCGCCCGGCGAACTGCTCCTGATTGCGGCGGTCCCGAGACTGATGAACAATTTCTGGATACCGCGCCCGCTCCGACGGATTCCACGGCGCTCGGACTAAAGAGGGCGTGTCCCGCGCCGCGAGCGCGAAACTGCGTTCGCGCAAGGTCGGCTAAAAAAAGAGAGCCCGCAGCCGACAGGCGGCATGCGGGCTCACGGTAGTCAAGCCGCGACGGCTACGCGGCGGGCTCCGGTGTCGTATTTAACGTATCTCCCTGAGCATTCTCAATCGAGGCAACGGGGCGGCATTGCGCTTCTTCCCCTCGGACGTTGCCCGGATTCCTCGGAACAGCCTCATTGTAAGGAGGATTTGGCGACGACATGCGTAGGGAAAATCCGCCTGACCTTTCGCTCGCCGGTCGCCGCTAACCGGCCTGGTTCAGCGCACGCACGCGGCAGACTGCGGTCACCCGGTGTTCGCATGTGTCCTCACGCGAGCAGTCGTGATCGTGCTGGATGAGTATTTCTGAGGTACCAATGATCGAGTGCGTGAACGTCTGGCGGGTCACTGTCACCCGGACGTCAACGGCGGGACAATTGAACTTGAATTGGCTGAACATAAGTAGCGCTCCTTCACGCTGTTGAAAGTCCCAGCGTGGCGTCACGACTTAATGGCGTGTGAAAAAGCAGCCGGATTGTGAATTTCGGCCCCTGCAAGGTATGATGTGCGCGCGGCGCCCCGGCAGGCGCCCGCTACCCGTCTTCGCAAAACTGGAAACGGCACTGCCTGATTTACCAATTTTCCATGTGGCCTTCTTTGGCCCTGGAACGTAGCGTGGACGGGTGACGCTGCAGCAGGGCCGGAGAACCGTCATGTCTTCTGGTATTTCAAAACCGTCCACTCTGGACGGAGTCAAGCGCCTCGCGAAAAACATCAAACGCGAGCGCAACCTCCCGCACCATCTCGCTCTTGATATCGCCGCTGGTGAAGCGGGCTATCAGAACATCCAGCATGCGCAAGAGCAGTTGCGGGCCACGATCGTGCATTGCTTCACGGTTTTTCTGACTGCGTATTGGGCCGCAGGGCGAGCGGAGGCCGGTCGGGAAACGATCAGCATCCAGCTGCCCAAACCCCTGGGCGACATCATTGCGCGGCATCAGATCACTGCTGCCCGCAATCTTGGCTGGTTCCACCTCGAGTCCGCTGATCACCTCGAACGGCGGATCGACCTCAACAGTCAGGCAACTGCGCGTGAGGTACTTCTGACGGCCGCCCGCACTCTGCATTTCATGGCCGCAACCGGACTGCGGCCGGCGACGACGCAGAAGCAGGAGCGAGCCATGCGGGTGTTCGACGGCCTGCCAGGATGGGACCATCTGTTGGCGTTCTTAGATATCGCTAATCATGTTCAGAGATACTGCTAGTGGAAAACATGCTCGAAACTCCTACCGGGCAACGCGGAGGACGATAATCTCGTCAGATCTACTGCGTTGCGTTATCGCAACCGAATGGTCGAAAAATGTTCACCAATTCTGCTAATGTACCCCTCTGTTTCTGAGACTTTAGCCAACGCGCTTAAGGATGTTGTTAAGCTTCGTGCATCACACGACGCGTGCACTGCGTCCTATCAGTGAGCTGGATCTGTCGAAGTCGGAACGTGGCTCTGTTCATGGTCCTGAACGGTCTCCAAATTTTTATGCCTGATTTAGAGACCAAACTTCGTTTCGGGACCCGGTCTCATCATATTGCTAGGTCTTCGGGCAACCCCGTATAGTCCAAATCGGCACACACTGCTGCAATGTCAAACAGACAGGATGCCGCCGGTAGTTGTGGACTCCTCCCCATCGGTTCCAGGGCAGCAGAATTAACGAACCAATTATTGCTTTTGTGAACACGATTAGCGAAACTAATGAACTTCAACAGATCTCGCGGAGTGCATGACTATGTCGGCACAGCTGGACGGTCGGGAAGTCTGACAATTATTGTGGTACCCGCTCCCGGTGAACTGATGATGTTGATCTGACCGCCTAGCATCTGAACGCGCTCTTCCATCCCCGCAAGTCCAAACGATCGTTTTCGTGTTGCCAGAACATCGAATCCTTGACCGTTGTCGCACACTTCCAGGAGACAAGCATCGGGCGTACGCTCAAGCGTGATGGTCACTTCGTTGGCCGCAGCGTGACGGGCGACATTGGTCAGCGCCTCTTGGGCCAGGCGAAACAGCACGACAGTGCGGTCCTCGCGTACGTCGATATTTTCGTCCTGCAAGTGCAGACGACAAACGGTGTGCCCATTGCGGTTGAACTCCGCAGCAAGCCACTCGAGCGCTGCGGCAATGCCGGTGGCGAGGACGGCGGGGTGCAGCGATGCGATGACGCCCCTTACGACCTGCATGGTTTCATCCACAAGGGAAATCAATCCTTGAGTCTGTTCGACTAGTTCCGGGCGGTCGTCGCCGAGCTGCATGCGTAACATCGATGCTCTCAGACGAAGTGCAGTGAGGTGTTGTCCAAGTTCGTCATGCATCTCCCGGGCGATGTGCTTGCGTTCGTCCTCGCGGGCTGTTTCGAGATGCGAGGTAAGTTCGCGGAGCCTCTCATAGGATTTGTGCAAGCGGTGCTCAGCTTCTTTGCGTTCGGTCAGATCTTCCACGAAAGCGCCACCCTCTTTTCCACTTGAGTCGAATGCGGCCCTGCCGACCATGCCGGGCATACGATTACCGTCTCTCCCGATGTATCCTTTTTTTGGCGGACGGGTTGAACGCGTCCGTCCGTTCCGTTCTGTGTCAACGCCCACTCGGTGCTTCCTCGCCATTCCGCCGGTGTAAGATCCCTCCATCGGAGGTGACCTGACAGCAGATCCTGGCGCGTATTCCGACGCTGATTGACTCCATGACGGGGCATGATCGGCTGGCGCTATCGGCTCTGTGCGCCAACGGCTTAATCAGGTCAGTGCGGCCACCTTGACCGGCGCTGCATGACGTACTGATCGGGCCTTCAGTGGTCACGCCGGCGTGCTTATTCCGGCCAGGAAACCCTGTTCGCCGCGCCAGCGTTGGTTGTGTGCCAGAGCAGAAGGTGAGGCTATCAATGGCGCCAGTCAGCATGTACGCATCATGAGCTGGTGTGAGCGTGGCGGAAGGACGTTCCAGGATCTGTCATCGTGTTGGAAAAAGCAGATGGTTAGTGTTTGAGAACGAACCGCTGCATCAACAGCCACGCAGCGTCTGCAATCTGCCAACCGAAACTGCCGGACGCGGACGGGCACCGCGCAATTCGGAATCAACCATTTCGTCATCGCCTCTCGTAGTGATTGTTGTCTCGTTTCCATTTGAAGCCTCCTGCGCATGTCACCGAAATCCATCCAACGCAAAGCAGGCCGGCATGCCCCTGCTGCCAGGAGGCCGCATGTTTTTATGAGAATCGTCTTATTGGAATGCCTGCTGTTCTGAGATTTACCCTAAGTAAAAGTCGCCCGTTTCAAAGATAAATATGCTCAAATCCGCGACGGATGATGACGACAAAATCCGTGGGTCGATACTAAAAGTTCCGGAACACACAACCATGTCCGGGACGTCGGGTATTGTTTGCCTAGAAGATCCCTCGCGATATCAATGTATAAAATGTCTTTCTGTCATCATCGTCTGAAGCTTCATTTTTCCTTGACATACTCACATGTCGCGGATCGTCCCCCGGAGAAGAAAGATGCAAACGGTACGCGACAGAAAGGTGACGCGGGTCATCAACCGGATGAGACGCGTCGACTTAATTGATATGGATAAGACACTTCCCATTGCTTTGCCGCTCGCCACTGTCAGCTTCGGAGATCCACGATCGCAGCGCGAACATACGAACGCCGTTCGTGGAAAGATGACGCAGGCAGCGGGGGCTTTCATTCGACGGAAAAGTCAGTATCAAGCCAACCCCGCAACTGATCAGCTAGGGGTAGAATTCGGCTGCGTCATCTGATTCAAGTACATCGCTGCAATAGGAATCTCCTCAACCGTGCGTGTTATTCGGCGGAAGAACGCTGGTCACCGATCGTTTAGAACGTGTGGCGAATGCCCACATCTACTCCGATGGTCGTCCCGGGCGCGCTGTAGAGAGCGCCGGTCGCCGAGAGACCAGTGTTCATCCCTCCATGATTGTTTACCACTCCAGCCTGAACGTACACCGAAGTTCTCTTGCTGAGATAATCTTCTACTCCAACTGCTCCCAGTATGGAATGGCTCTTTGTTTTATTACGATCACTCGTAAGCCACACGCCGGCGTTAATATTAATAGTAGGCCTAACGAAATAGTCTATGCCGAAAGAATATACATCGTTGTTGACAGATCCTGATACCTTGTAGTTAGTGAACGATGCCTTGAGTCCCAGCGACTGAAATTTGTAGCCAACTCCAACCGTTTTGCCTTGAAACGGTATGGTGCTTGGAACAGGCGTCTGAGTTCCGCCCGCATTGCTGCTATAAATCGCGGCATTTATCATAAACGCCCCGCCGTTGTATTCAATGCTTGCCGAATAGTGGCGTCCAGCCTGGAAATCACCTGCTACCCCACCTAGTGCAAGCATTGCGCTTGCCTGCAGGCCCCCAACGTTAGGGGTGGTATACGAGATTGCATTCGCTGTGAAAACGCCCGTGACGGCAACTGCGTCGGCATAGATCACGTAACCGCTTCCGAAGGTTGAGAAACCTCGGGCATCGGAATCAAATAAAGCAAAGATGAAAGGAGAATACTGCAGGCCAGCTGTCACCTTGCCGTAAGCTCCGTCAACTGCAATCCACGCCTGACGACCGAACAGATTCCCGTTGGAACTGTCGAATCCTCCGTTTGCGACGTTGATCCCACTCTCCAGTTTGAATTCCGCCTTTACTCCGTGGCCCAAATCTTCTGACCCGCTGATTCCAAACCTTGACGGCGACTCGCCTGCGTCGATCAGGGAAAAGGTCTTTCCGGCGTTGGCTCCAGAGGACGAGAAAGACTTGTTGGTAAATAGTAGGCCAGTGTCAAGCACACCGTACAAGGTAACACTCTCCTGCGCCTGCGAGATAGCAGGGATAGCAATCGTAATTGACAGTCCAGCGGTAAGTGCTGCACTCCCCCATTTTTTCATAATCCACATTTTCGTCTCCTATCGTTTCCTGGCAGCCGTGTAGTCCGACCTGGTTAATATGTATTACTAAAGAATTGACGTTTTGTGATGCGAAAGGTGTTTATAGTGAGTTAAGGCTCCACCGAAAGAGAGCACATGGACTTGACGGTATCGCTACCGAGTAGGGCGCCGTCGTAGACAGTGCTGAGGCGGAATATCTCGCCAGTACGATTGAGTTGGATCGCAGTTATTCCTGTGATAGCCGTATCCGACGTGCCAGCTACCCATTCGTACCCGCCGGCACTCGCATTGCCGACAACGTGGCGTACGCGCGTTCCAAGAGGGCTTGAGCTAGCTTGCAGAATTCGTCCCAGATAGCTCGAGATCGCCGCGCGCCCGAAAATCTGGCTGCGGAGCGTTCGGTCCTCATAAACTGCGTCGAGGCTGAACAACGACTCGGCAGCGTTGGAATCAGGGTTGGACAATGCGGAAGCAAGCTTTTTCACCGCGTCGACTAATATCGGTGACGCCGAAGTGCGAACTTCCTTTTCGTCGAGATCTGTCAGGACAGCCTTCTTCAGGCCATAGGAATTAGGCCAGCCGCGTGAGTCCCAGTAGTCGACCCACCGTACAATCTTGCCGTTGCGAATATCAACGGCCCCGAACGGGTGAATCTCTCCACCGAACAGTTCGGGCGTATCAGTAAAGCACACGATGGCACTTTGCATGTCTCCCAAGATCCGGGTGGGATATGACGCGGCCGACGGACTCCAGCGAGGCATGTAGTCAGAAAATACCTTGTGAAGTTCGTTGAATCCTGCAAGGCGCCAGCCGAGGGTGGCGTCGATATAAGCAACCATGTCCCGGGAAAAGAACGACATGGTCTTTTCAACGTTGCGGCTTGTTTTGGCGGCAAAGTAGCCCTCGAAAAACGAGACGAGCTCAGGCGTAGCCCCACTGGTGTCTAGCTGTCCCGGCAATCCACGGCGAACGGATGGGGATGCTTTGACACCACTTACTGTGAGGAAACTTGCGGAGGCCGCACTGATTCCCCGGACAAGCAACTGACGGCGATTGAGTTTCATTATTCCTCCAACAAATGACGACTTGGTCTGTGCCACCGACGACAGCGGCGTGATGTAGCGCAACGCGAGGCCCGCGCCGGTGCGTACGCAATTTCCGCAGGGTCGCAGCGGTATCTATGCAATCGGTTGCATGAACAATACTTGTTGCATGGAGTTTAGGTAAGGAGGGTTTACCCATTGACGCGCGAAAAGGAAGGGAGAAATAGAGAGGAACCCCGACGTGGCCTTATAGCGTAAGACGCTGGGCGCAGTCATGGGTTGGGCCGTGAGGCGTCCGGATTCCCATCTTCGCAAGGGAAACGCACCTCCTTGCATGCTCGGTTCGCAGAATATCGAGGGGAAAAAGTTGTGAATATGGTGCACATTTACGCAATCGGTTGCATAATGGGGTGAGCGGCCTTCCTTGCCTTGACGACCGCCGCCGGTTGATGTCGCTGGCGCGTTTTAGATCACAACGAGGCAGACAAGGACAGCGGCCGTTGTGAGGAGAGGTTTTGGCAGCAACGTCGAAGTTGAGTGGCTGGCTCCGCAGTCGAATCAGGCGCCGGCGAAGAGATCCACGTTGGCCAGTCTCGTGCAGTACCGGTCTGGCTGGCGCCGATAGAGTAAGATTCGCGTTTCGCATCGTGGCCTGTATCGGAGGCTCCAGACGTACACGCCATAGCGTTTCCGACCATGTTGGTTGTCCGACATGCCGAATGATTGCTGGTTAATTTTCCGACCATGGCGACAAAGAGACGCTCGACAATTCACGAGCTTGCTGAACTGACGGGAGTACACGCCTCAACAGTGTCCCGTGTGTTGAACCCGTCGACCCGTCATCTGATCGGGGCCGAGGTTGCCGATCGGGTGCTGAAGGCTGCGCAAAAGCTGAACTACACGCCGAACCGGGCTGCGGCGTCGCTTCGGACAAGCCGCTCCGGCATCATCGGCGTGATGCTGCCGGACATTACGAACCCGATCTTTCCGCCGATTTGCCGAGGAATCGAGGACGAACTCGCGAAACGCGGGATGCTGCCGCTCATCGCCAATGCCTCCGGATCTGCCGAGCGAAAGCGATTTGTTGTAGACCAAATGGTTGGGCGACGCGTAGACGGACTCATTCTGGCCACTGCCGAGCGCAACGACCCAGTGCTGATGCATTGCCTCGACGAAGGCTTGCCCGTGATCGGCGTGAATCGCAGCGATGAGAGCGGACGAGTCTCGTGCGTTGTCGGCGATAGCCGACTCGCTATCCGTCTCGCAGTGAGCCATCTGACCACGCTCGGCCATCGCCGCATCGCGCATCTCAGTGGACCGACAGGGCTGTCAACAGGGCATCTGCGAAAGCTGGGATTCGAAGACTCGATCAAGGAACATAGTCTCAGGAAGTCCGCTTGTCCGATCATCGAGTGCCCGCAGTACTCGCGTGAAGCTGGCAAGGCAGCCTGTGAAGTGCTGCTGGAAAAGTACCGGGATGTCACCGCGATCGTTGCGGGGAACGATCTGATTGCGCTTGGGTGCTACGATGCGCTGCGTTCGGCAGGGGTACGCTGTCCCGAAGACATTTCGATTGTTGGGCACAACGATATGCCGCTCATGGACGCCGTCGCCCCTGCGCTGACGACGATTCATCTGCCGCTATATGAAATGGGCGCGCGAGCGGCTTCGCTGATCCTCGAAACGCTGCAATCAGGCAGTCAGCGTCAAGTGAACGTGGTGCTAACGCCGGAATTGGTAGTTCGGGCGTCGACAGCGGCGCCGTCGGCGGCGCGAAGCTAACGACCGTGCGGAGGCCGTTGCCGGAAGTCCCAGTCGTCGCTATATGCGCCGGTCGGCAACGCCACCGCGTCCACGATGCGCTTGCTGGCTGCGCGGGCATCGAACGCCTTGTGCTCGGAAGGGCTCAGCAGTTGATAGCAGTATTTGCGCAGCTCGCCTTTGACCATGACGGTATGGACGTTGGATGCGTTTGCGTGAAACACCACAGCCTGCACCGGGTCTCGCGGCGCGAGGTGTGAATGCTCCCAGCTGAGCAGTGTCAGATCGGCGTCCTTTCCCGGGGTAATCGAACCAGTGCGCTGCGCCAGTCCGAGGGCGCGAGCGCCTTGCAGTGTGGCGCTTCGCAAGACGTCGCGCGCAGTGAGCGCAATAGTGTCTGGCATCCGACCTTCCAGTTGCGCATGGGAGTTGGCCATTGCACGCTCGAACTGAACGGCGAAGCGCATCTGAGAAAACATGTCGGCGCTGCAGCTGCAGCCGAGATCGGAGCCGAGCGTGACGTTGCCGCCAGCGTCGATTATCCGACCGGTGACGGGAAACCCGTGACCCATCTGCATTTCGGTTTCCGGCGTGACTGTAATACTAGTCCCGAGGTCGACGGCCATTCTAATCTCATCGTTGCCCAGGCGGTTGCCATGTGTGAGGTTGATGTCCGGGCCGAGCAGCCCTGCTTCGCCAAGGCGTCGCACGTTCGGGACATACCCGCCGCACGTGCCGAACGCCACATGCATGCTCGACATGATGTCGAGCGAGCGGGCCAGGCGTATGTCGGCCCGGGTTGCCTCCAAGGTGGCAAAATCGGGCCCGCGGACAGCGAGTCCGAGCGTGACCAATGTATCGTTGGAAGACAGGCGCTGCCGGCGGACCCGCGCGACGTCGTCGTGATGCCGGAGTCTGGTCGACTCGCGCCACGTGCAGAAGTCGGCGCCCGGCGTGCCATGGCCTAGCACGGCACGAATTCCCGAGTCGTTGAGCGCATCGATTACGCGGTCCGCGTGGTCGGGCGTGTTGAGAATATTCGCCCAGTCAAATACCGTTGTGACGCCGCTCTCAAGCTGCTCACGCGCACCGGTCAACGTCGACAGATATACATCATCAGGCGTGAAATTTTTGCCAGCCTTGTCAAGCACATGCAAATAGTCACTGAAAGTCCAGTTTCCTCCGCACCCTTTCAACACGGTCTGCCATAGATGAATATGTGCGTTGACGAGGCCGGGGATCAGGACCTTATGACGAGCATCAATCACTACAGCGTCCGGTGCCTCAATGCATGATTGAACGTCGACGATCTTGCCGCCACTGATAAGCACATCCCCCACTAGGTCGCGAATCGAAGGATCCATTGATACGACATGCGCATGGCGTATCAGTAGCATACGTCCATGCGCGGAGAGGGGACCCGCAACTGGGGCCGGCGAGTATGCAAGGTTCAACGAAGCTCTTTACTCCAGATCGGAGCCTTGAATGCCCACGGCACCCAGTATCCGCTTTCCCGATAGCCGAAGCGCTTCAATCACGCCGTTGACATCGTCGTAAAGAAGTTTCCCTCCTCGCTTGCGCCATTGGCCGGCCACCATGACGGAAGTGATGTTGGACTGGTTGGCGTGCAGGATGACAGCGGATACCGGATCGTGCACAGGTTGCATGTTCAACGAGGCGGTCGAGATCAGCACTAGGTCGGCCTGTTTGCCGGGCGAGATTGAGCCGACCAACGCCTCCAGTCCGAGCATACGTGCTCCTTCGATCGTAATCCACGCGAGCGCGTCACGTGTACGAGCCTGGCTTTTTCCTCCTAGTGTGCCGGCTTGACGGGCAGCCACATTGTCCAACGCACGCTGATGCGACAGCGTAATGCGCGCCGCCGTCAGCATGTCGCCCGACACCGCGCACTCAATGTCACTGCCCAATGATGGCCGCACGCCGAGGTCCCGTAGCCGTCCGACTATCGGGTGCCCGTGCCCGGACACCATCTCGCTTTCGCCGGTGACAGTGAAGGTCACGCCGGCGCGCACAAAACGTTGCAACTGATCCGCGCCGAGATCATTGCCGTGCACGATGTTTATGCGCTTCCCGAGCAAGCCGGCCTGCTCGAGGTGACGCCATCCGTCGGGACTGCGCGCGACACCGCCACCTTGGTGCATGGATGCGACGAGACCAAATTCCCGCGCCAGCTCGAAGTCCTCAAACGCGACCTCGAGCGTCGAGTAATGCGGACCCAGAATCGCGAGGCCGAGGCTGACAAGGCTGTCGTTTCCATCAAGCTCGCTTTTGAGCCGAATCACTTCGTCACGCGGATGCGGCACTTCCCAGAACGGCCTCTGCCCGGGGACGGGAGAAGGCTTCGGCGAACCGTGCATGAACGTGGCCCGGATGCCAGCCTGGAGCAGCCCGGCAATTCCGGCATCGGTATGCGCAGGCGTGGGATTGTTATGGCACCAGTCGACGAGCGTGGTGGTTCCGTTTTCGAGCTGGTTCAGCGCCCCCGCCAACGTTGCAATCCGAATGTCTTCGGGAGTGAACAGTGCGGCGAGGCCAGCGTGCACCCATCGGAAGTACTCCGGTAGCGTCCAGTTTGAGGCGATAGTGCGAAGTCCCGCCTGCCACGTATGAAGGTGCGCATTCACGAGCCCCGGGATCGCGATGCAATCCGAGGCGTCGACAATTGCCGCGTCCGGCGCGTCGAGTGCGTGACCGACGGCGGCGATCCGCGAGCCGTCGATAAGGATGTCTCCCTGAAAGTCTCCGACTTCATCGTCCATCGAGACGATCTGAGCGTTCTTGATCAGTATCCGTGTCATCTTCGTTTCCCGTTCGGGCTATAACAGGTGAGGGCCAAACGGCAGTCTTCGTTACTTTAATGCAATCGATTGCGTAAATGTACGCCATTCAGAGCTAGCAATAAGTAGGGGTTTACGAGTGTCGTCCACCTTTTCGAGTCGTAACTGAGGCCACACCGAATTTTGCCGCCACGTCTTCGCTTCGACTTGACGCAGGTAGATCATGCGCCTACCATGCAATCGATTGCAAACGATGACCAGAAAAGGAAGCCGTATGAACCGTGTAGAGGACGAGGGCATCATCGAAGATGCTGACACCATGACCGGACTCGTGGAGGCAGCGATGCGCAACACGCCCGACCCCCGCCTGCGGCAGATCCTGCTCGCGCTCGTCAGGCATAGCCACGCATTTCTGCGCGAGGTGCGCCTGACCGATCAGGAATTCGAACAGGGCCACGCGTTTCTCCGGGCCGTCGGCGAGTCGTGCACCGACCTGCACAACGAAGTGGTCCTGCTGGCTGACGTGCTCGGCATTTCCACGCTCGTCACACTGCTTAATGGGTGCGGCGGTGAGCGCACCTCCGGTGCACTGCTCGGGCCATTCTTTCGCGATGGCGCACCACGGTTCGAAAATGGCGCCAACATCGCGGCGTCGGGATCGCCCGGCCTGCCGTTGGTTGTCCGAGTGAAGGTGGTGAATACCCGCCGTGAGCCGATTGCCGGCGCGACAGTCGACGTCTGGCAGGCGTCTCCCGTTGGACTGTACGAGAACCAGGACCCGGAGCAGCCCGAGATGAATCTGCGTGGCCAGTTCCGCACAAACGATAACGGCGAGTTCTATTTCCACAGCGTGTGTCCCGCGGGATACCCAGTCCCTACCCATGGTCCTGTGGGCGCTCTGCTTGCTGCCCAGAAGCGGCACCCATATCGTCCGGCGCATATCCACTTCCTGGTCGTCGCGCCAGGCTATGCAACCTTGGTCACTCAGGTATTCGCCGACGATTCTGACCATCTTGGCTCCGACGTCGTGTTCGGCGTCACTCGGGATCTGGTCGGACGCTACGAACTACGTGAAGGTACGGCCTCAAGCGCCTGCGACGGGCCGCATTACTCGCTCGAGTACGAATTCGTTCTTGCTGAAGGCGAGTCGTTCCGCCCGGTTCCACCCATCAAATAAATGATCGTCGGAGTACGTTATGTCCGAATCGCTGGAAGGAAAGGTTGCAGTCGTCATCGGCGGTACTGGGGGTATCGGCGCGGCCACGGCCACTGCGCTCGCTGCCGCTGGCGCGTGTGTGGTGGTCACTGGGCAGACGATCGAGACCGCGCAGCGCATGATAAGCGGGCTACCGGGCAGGGGACATCATGCCGCTGTTGCTTCGGTTGCAGACACATCTACGCTTAAAGGTCTCGCGGACGAACTCGCGAGTCTTCACGGCCGCGTCGACCTGTTGGTGAACGCCGCAGGCTTTACCAGGCCGGTGCCGCACGCCGATCTCGATGCCCTGACCGATGAACTTATCGACGACATCATGCGTGTCAACTGGCGTGGACAGTTTGCCGCGATCAGGGAGTTCCGTGGTCTGCTCGAGCAGTCGGGCGCCGGCCTTGTGGTCAACGTGTCGTCGATCTCCGGGGCGAATGGCATTGGCAGCAACATTGCGTACTGCGCGGCGAAGGCTGGGCTCGATGTGATGACGATGTCACTTGCCCGTGTACTGGCACCGCACGTTCGCATCCTCAACGTGTCGCCCGGTGTCGTCGATACGGGATTCGTCCCGGGACGCGGTGCTAACTTCAACGACAAGGTCGCCGCGACGACGCCGATGCGACGTATCGGCAGTGCGCAGGACATCGCGGAGGCGGTCATCGCCTGCGCGACGCATCTGACCTTCAGCACCGGCACGACGATCGTCGTTGATGGCGGACGGCGGCTTGGATAGCAGTGCGACTCCGTGGAGGCGTACCGACGTAAGAGCTTCTGCCCGTAAGGAATATTCACAAAGAGACAAACACGATGCATGCTCGCAAAACCATCATAACCTGCGCAATCACCGGAAATATCACGCGGCCCGACCAGCACCCAGGCCTGCCCATCACGCCGGAGCAGATCGCCGACTCGGCGCTGGAAGCTGCGACCGCCGGCGCAGCGGTGGTTCACATTCACGTACGTGACCCTTCGACGGGGCAGCCGTCGATGGACGTGGCGCTGTACCGCGACGTGATGGATCGGATCCGCGCAGTGGACGACCAACTCATCATCAACCTTACGACTGGGCCGGGCGGCAGGTTTGTGCCGGGTGACGATGACCCTAAGGTCGCCGGGCCCGGGACAACGCTGATGCAGCCGGAAAAACGTGTTGAGCACATCGCCGAGCTGCGTCCGGACATCTGCAGTCTGGACCTGAACACTATGAATTCGGGCACGCAGGTAGTGATCAACACACCCCGAAACGTCGCGCGAATGGCGCGCGTGATCCGTGAAGCGGGCGTCAAGCCGGAGCTTGAGATTTTCGACAGCGGCGACATTCATCTCGCGCGCGAACTGATCGATGACGGCGTGCTGAACGGTCCCGGGCTGTGGACCCTCGTCACCGGCGTGAAGTACGGATTTGCGTCGACCCCTGAAACGATACTGTACGCGCGTAATCTGCTGCCGGCAGGCGCAATTTGGTCGGCCTTCGGCATCGGGCGTTTCGAGTTTCCCGTAGTGGGGCTCGCATGGCTCGCGGGCGGTCATGTCCGGGTCGGTCTTGAGGACAACATCTACATCTCGCGTGGCGTGCTAGCTGACAGTAACGCAGAGCTGGTTGCGAGGGCGCGAGACATAGTGCTGTCGCTGGGCGGCGAGGTCGCGTCGGCGCGCGAGGCGCGCGACATGCTGGAATTGGCATGAGCGACACCATCTTGCCCGATTACGCGGCGGTGTCACCACGTGTCCATTCGAGTGCATTTGTCGGCATCGGCAGCGTCGTTATCGGCGACGTCACGATCGGAGAGCGCGCGTCGATCTGGTTCAACTGTGTTCTGCGAGGGGACGTCCAACGCATCAAGATCGGGCAGCGAACCAACATCCAGGATGGCACGGTCGTCCACTGCACGACGGGCGGACGGCCGACACTGATCGGCGACGACGTTTCCGTCGGTCACGGTGCGATTCTCCATTCATGCACGATTGAAGACACCGGCTTTGTTGGTTTCGGCGCACGCGTGCTCGACGGTGCCACGATTCAGCGCGGTGGAATGCTTGCCGCTGGCGCGGTGCTGACACCCGGGAAGACGATAGGCTCTGGCGAACTGTGGGCGGGTAATCCAGCGCGGCTCTTGCGCATTCTGGACGGCATTGAGGCTGACGCTCTTGCCGCCGTTGCCGACCGCTACGTTGCGTTGGCGCTGCGCTACCTGAACGACGAATTCAATCTCATCAAACGTTAGGAGTTTATGTGAATACAGCTATCACGGTCAAAGCGAAGAGCGCGAACATCGACGCGCTTGAACTGCACTTTGAGGAACAGGCCATGCCTGATGCCGGCAATGGCGAATGCGTCATTGAAGTGGGCAGCTCCGGCGTTAATCCGAGCGACGTCAAGGCGGTGCTCGGTTTTATGCCGCACGCGGTCTGGCCTCGCACGCCTGGACGTGACTACGCCGGCACCGTTGTGCGCGGCCCTGAAAATCTGATCGGCAAGGCAGTATGGGGAAGTGGGGGGGAGCTTGGCATTCGCAGAAACGGCGCGCATGCAAAATACGTAACGGTGCCGTTGTCGAGCGTGCGCGAAAAGCCAACTGCACTGTCGATGGACGAAGCCGGGGCAGTGGGCGTGCCGTTCGTCACCGCAGCCGAAGGGCTTCGTCGGGCCGGCGGTGCAGCGCCAGGCAAGGTGATCCTGGTTTTCGGCGCAAACGGCAAGGTCGGTCAGGCAACTATTCAGCTCGCAACGCAGGCCGGTGCGCAGGTCATAGGCGTAGAACGAGGAACGCAAGCCTATATCGGACATTCGAGCGGTCCGATCACGATGGTTGCGCCAGGCGACAACGTGTATGAAGCGGTGCACGAGCTGACTGCTGGCCATGGTGCTGACATTATTTTCAATACAGTGGGTAGTCCGTATTTCGATCAGGCGAACCGTTCCACGGCAATGCGGGGTGTGCAAATCTTCATATCGACGATCGACCGCGCGGTGCCGTTCGACATTCTCGAGTTTTATCGTGGCCAACGGACCTACGTTGGCGTCGACACTCTGGCGCTCGGCAGCGACGAAGGCGCCCGGATTCTGGATAGCCTCTCCGGTTCGTTCGAAGAAGGCGTGCTCCAGCCGTTCCCGATCGTTGACGACCATGTGTTTCCGCTGGAACGGGCAGCCGAGGCCTACCGGACCGTTTTCAACGGAGCGCGCCAGCGGGTGCTACTCAAACCATGAATGTCACCCGTTTCAGCGAGGCACCGGAGTACTCGCCGCCAAATCACTTCAACATGCGCTGCGTTCGGCTGCAAGGATACGAAGCAGGGCCGTCGGATGTGCTGTGGCTTGGCGTGTCGATTATTGAGCCGGGTGGATTCACGACACTTGCTGGCTCGCCCGCCGAAAAGCACTACGTCGTGCTTGACGGGGCTGTGACTGTTCAAACGGACGATGGTGACGAACTGCTAGAACGTTACGATTCCTGTCGCCTCGCGGCGAGCGAGCGTCGCGCGCTGTTCAATCATACTGACCGTCCGGCGTTGATCCTGCTGGCGATGCCGCGTCTGGAGCAGTAGCGGTTCCTTGCCCGATTCGACCGCTGCTCACAATCCTGCTTCGTGAGCAGCGGTGGATCACCGTTGCCGGTTCCGGACAAGGCGTATGCATGGCCGGGCAATCGGCGACGCATATCAGCAGTGCTGTTTCGCGTACAAGCGAGCGATACTGCTATCCCATCTGCTCGCCTAGCGCGCTTCCCTGTTGTATCCGCGTACCCTGACAGCTATCCAAGCTATCCGCACAACTCTCTCGGTCCATCCATGTGTCGGGGCATTGGATGTATTCAGCCACCTTTTTGCTCGTGACTGTTCCTTCACACATTTTGATTGCTGCAAACCCGCCGGGAGCGGTCTTGCGCCCCGATGCGTCGCTATCCGGAGGGCGCAGTGGAGCCCCCGCCGTGGCAATCGCAGTTTGTCTACCGTATGAAAGTGAAATGAATCCGGTTATCGAACATGACATCATGCACGTCGGCCGCGTAATGCGGGCCAACATCGTCCAATGTGCTCCGGAAATGATTCTCTACGACTACTGGCGCGCTCGACTTAACCGGCTTCTCGCCACTCCGGACCTGACTTATATACAGCGACGCACCGTATACGCACTTATTCGCGAGCTCAGCTCCATCGAGCGCGACCATGCAAGACGGATGGGACCGGTCATCTTAACACTAGGTATGTGAGCAATTTTCTGTAAGCGAGAAGTGCCTGGGCAGCTAGTCTCCCGCTCCCGCGGCTATCCCGCTGCGGTGTTCATGGCGTGGGGGCAGAGTCAGCTCCAAGGCCAGCTGCGCTTGCGGCGACCGCAGAGGCCGCATTCGCCTTAAGTGCCAGTAGCCAGCTCGGCGGACCGCTCATTCAACCGGGATGAAATCTGACCAACTCCGTGCTGCTACCGAACGCCTCAAGGTGAGAGACGAGAAGCGGAAGCCATTTCACACGCGACTCAAGACGTTCAGCCAACCGCAGTCGCCCGCATGGCTCAGCTTCTTCTTTGTCACAACCACGCTTATTGCATGTCGAGCCACCGCTCGGCTTCAACGATGTCGCGGAAGACGGTTTTATTCATTCCAGACCGACGCGAGAGTTGATCGGCGCTCAATTTCGCGGTCGCGCTGGTCAAAACCTCCGCGTTCGTTTTCGAGCCTCGTGCTATGCACAGCTTTTGGGCCTGTTCGTCTTTCATCGCTGTCAGATCTGCGAGCACGGTGAACCATGCCTTAACGGAAGACAGAGCGGACCTGATGTCATCGAGATAGTGTGGGACCGTGGCAACAGACGGCCAAATACCTTCTAAAACTAAATACAATCTGTTTCGTTGGGTATCGACTGAAATTTCATAGTACGTCGTGCTCGCAATAAGCGTTCGCATTTTCTTCGCCTTACAATAGAAGCGGAGAATCGGGGTAGGACTGAATCTCTCGGGGAGTTCACGCGGCGGACCATCTACACCCGGATCCGGTCACCCGAGCCGGTCCCAATTTGCGTGTCAGATATAAGCTCAGATTTCCAGCTAGCCGATGATTCGGCCGTTATGACGCCGCTGAGAGCTTTCTGTTCGCCAGCCGCGAGGGTGCGGTTTCCTTCAGTGAAAGCACAACCATCAGTCCTACGACCAGCGCGCCCATACCGAGCGCCATGATGTACTGAATACCAAAGTGCTTTGCAACGTAACCGGCGAGCGATGGCGCGACGCCTCCTCCGAATACCTCTCCGACGCCGATTACGAGACCGGATGCCGTCGTCATTAGCGTTGCCGGTGCGGCTTCAGCACAGATCGGTCCGACAGTAAGCATGATCATGCTGAACACGAAGAAGATTGTGATCAATAGTTCGCAGAACAGCGCTGCCGGATCAGCGCCAGTTCGCGACAGAAACCAAAGGCCGGCGAAGGCGCCCACGACCGAGACAACCATCACGGGTTTTCGCCCAATGCGGTCGGAGAGTGCCGGCATCGTGAGGCCGCCCAATGTACCGCCTGCGCCGATAGCAGAGAGCACAAAACCCATCTGTTCGAGCGTCAGATGCAGATAGTCGGTCAGATAGTTAGGCATCAACGCGCTCAAGACAATCAGGCACGTCAGCCAACACAGCATGCCCACAAAGCTAAGCGTGACATTGCGGTAGCGCAGCACTTCATACCAACGATGGCTCTCCGCGTCGTGTGTCACCGTGTGAGCCGCAGTAGCGGTTGCGCTGCTGTCGCGGAGGACCCGCCAGGTCAACGCGCACACGATGAGTCCAGGAACCGCCACCACCGCGAAGATCCACTGCCACGGCATGAACTTTAGTAGTTGCGTCACGGCGATTGGAGCGAGTCCAAGGCCGAGCAGCGGGCACGCCGCCTGTTGTATTCCGGCGTTCCTTCCGTGCCGCGAAGGCTCGGACGCTTCGAGCGTGGCTATGATGCTCGACGGCGTAAAGGCTCCTTCGGCGAAGCCCATCATGGCGCGGATCAAAATCAGGCTACTCACTCCCCATGCAAGGCCACTGGCGCACGCAAGCACCGAAAAAGCCAGCATCGCGGGAATAATCACCTTGCGATGGCCGAAACGATCGGAAAGATTACCGGAAAATATCGCGGACAGGCCCCACGCCACCGACAGTGCC
Source organism: Paraburkholderia steynii (assembly GCF_900100565.1). Taxonomy (NCBI): domain Bacteria; kingdom Pseudomonadati; phylum Pseudomonadota; class Betaproteobacteria; order Burkholderiales; family Burkholderiaceae; genus Paraburkholderia; species Paraburkholderia steynii. Next base: position 61,038 of record NZ_FNDI01000018.1, read on the forward strand.
GCAGTAATGTGACCGAGGTCCTGATAGTCAAGATTCAAGTCGCGCATCATCACCGGAAACAACGGCATGATCATGAACCGATCAACGCCGACAAGGCCGAAGCCAATTGACAATAGTGCCAGGATTTTCCATTCGTACCTCGTATCCCACTCCGACGCAGGTTGGTGTTTCATACGTTGAGTCTCCTTGGTTTGTTCATGTTGCATCGGCTCGGGATAGTGATAAGTCGACGAACCGACGTTCGGTTTTGCTGGCGCTGCTGCTCTTGGTAAATTAGAAAGCCGTCTGTACACCGATACGCGCGATAGACTGAACGGCGTTGCTGGACATTCCGTTTGGATCAAGAACGCCGTTGATCTGCGCCTGAGCACCGTTGTTCGCGCGCTGCCACGCGCCGCTTGCGTACACCAGCGTACGTTTCGACAACCAGTACTGAAGGGACGCGGTTACTTGATGAGCGTGATTGTTATCAAGCGAGACATTTCCTTTCATGTACATATAGGCAATGCCGAGGGACAAAGCGGCGTCGAAATGCCATGTACCTCCGAACTCGCTCATCCATACCGCGCCATCCGAAGCAGAATTGCGTACGGTGGTAATCAACGCACTGGTGTTCAGGCTGCCGATGACATAGTGGGCGCCGACGCCCCAGTTTCGTACGCTTGCGGCTGGAACTCCGCCGGAAACCGGGTACTTTTCATTGGTGTAGGCGGCCGCCGCCCCGAAAGGTCCCGCTGCGTATTGCGCACCGAAGCTTTCCGTACTGCCGACGCCAAGTGAGCCAGGTCCCCCCCCAAATCCATACATCGCGCCGACACGGAGCCCGTTGAAGGCGGGCGCAACGTACTTCACCGAGTTAGCTACCGGACTCCCCGCCAACCGATCCCAATCAAATGCACCCGTCGGATTTGCTGGCAGGGCCAGCTTCTGGAATGGGCCATTTCTGAAGTTGTACAGGCCGCCGACGTCGCGTGCGGCATCGCACCCGCTGGCGAACAGCATGTCGGACATGAAGTCATACTGGTTGCCTAGCGTCAACCTGCCGGCCCCGTCGTTTTCCAGTCCAAGATACGCAGTTCTCGCGAATAGTCCGCTACCAACGATATTGCCGGTGCCAACAGAAAACTGATTGAAGAGTTGAAAAAGTACGTACGAACCGTTACCAAGATCTTCGGTGCCGCGCAGGCCGAAAAGATTTGGCGTAACGATGCCGTCGTCGAATTTTATGTTTCGGTTACCGCCCTCGTTGCTCACGTAACTCACGCCTGCGTCGGCCAGCCCGAAAAGAGAAACTCTCCCTCCGGGTTGGCCTTCCTCAGCGTGTGCCTGACCTGCTATGCAGGAAGAAACTGCAAGACAGGCGATTACAAACTCCTTCATTTTGTCTCCATTAGGAATACTATGCGTAATATTGTCGTTACTTAATTAACGATATTGGCCATATTTGATCGGAGGTCGACTAAGTCGATGTCCGGGGTCTTGTGAGCCGACGTCGCCGTGCAAAGATTCTGGCGTCGGACAGGGCGAGGAAGGCCGACCCGAGCTCGCCCTTTCCGATGCCCGGTCTTATGATGGGCGGCGTCCCTGAAACGCGGCCTCGATTAATTCCTGCAGCGGAGCTCGGTCAATTTGTCGGGGATTCCAATATGGATTCTGCAACGCCGCATCAACCACTTTTTGGATATCATCGACTTTCATTCCGATGGAATTCAGAGCCATCGGCGCGCCAAGGTTCTTGGCGAGGTCGTAAATACCAGATGCAGCTTTCTCCACACCAAGCGCGCGCGCGATGCGCTCCATTGCCTGCGGTGCGGCATTGCCGTTATAGGCGAGCACATGTGGCAACACGATCGTATGGGTTTCTCCGTGAGGTAGATTTAACGATCCGCCGAGGGTGTGGCATAGCTTATGGTGAAGCGCCATCCCGGCGCTGCCGAGTACCGTTCCGCACAGCCACGCACCGTACAGGCATTGCGCACGTGCGTCGACGTCATCAGGGTCGTGAGCCGTGAGCGGGAGGCCGCTTCCCATTGCACGGATACCTTCTTCAGCGATGAGACCAATGATGGGATTGGAATCCTGTGCATAGAGTCCCTCGGCAGCGTGCGCAATTGCGTTGATGCCGCTTGTGACAGAAACTGATAGGGGAAGGGACGTGGTTAACAGGGGATCGTAAATGACAGTCTTGGGCAGCACACGGACATCCCGACCGGTCGTCTTCCGACCCGCTGCCGTGATGCCGAAAATAGATGTCATCTCCGAACCGGCATACGTAGTAGGAATGGCAATGATTGGCATCGTCAGTCTGAGGGCGATGGCTTTCGCTAGGCCAATCGTTGAACCACCGCCGACCGCAATGTAGCCATCCGCATCAAGATGACGGGCTGTTTCGCAGGCCGTCTCGACGCTTGCGACTGGCACATGCATTTCGGCGCCCGAAAACATTCCGACACACAGATTTCCCGCTAGCGCTTGAATCCGTTCGCCGAGCGGCCGCTGTTGTGGAGTGGTGAGAACAAGCACGCGTTTCAGGCCGAGCGTCTGAATTTCAGAGCGTAGCTTCTCGAGTACGCCGTTACCGAATCGGACGCGGGTTGCGTGACTTTGATAAAGAAACGCTTGCATCAGAAAATTCCTTGAGAACGGGCGAGGTGGTGATCGTCCGATATTACGGACTGTATCAACGAGCGGGCGCAATCAATCTCTTGGTCGTTAATCTCATGACATTCGCCCGGATACAGCAGTTCCGACACGCTGGCCCCAGCAGCGCGATATGCGGCGACAGTCGCCCGGCTGCGAGCGGCAGGAACCCATGGATCATTCTCCCGATTTGATAGGAGCACCGGCATACCCGCAAACACGTCCTGCCGGACGGACCAGCTATGACCTTGAGGCCCAATTAGCCCGCCGGTGAAACCGATCAGTGCCTGATGTCGGTGCCCGCTGCGCCAGACGAACTCACAAGCGAGGCAAGCGCCTTGCGAGAAGCCCATGACGATCTGGCGGCTCGCGCCAAAGCCTCGGCCGGCAAGTTCGGTGCTGAGATCGCCTATCCGTGTTATCGCATCGTCAAGCGCCGGTTGATTTGCCTCGAGCGGCGCCATGAAGCGTTCGGGATACCAGCTGCGGCCTGGCGCGGCAGGCGCAAAAAAGGTCAAGTCGGTCAACGCTATCCTGCGAACAATCCAGTCGAGCATGTCTGCCGGGGTCTGCGTGCGTCCGTGCAGCAGAATGACTGCGGCGCGGGATACTTGGAGGGGGGCGCCAAAAATGCACAGTTGCTCACCCGCTTCTGGGTCGAATAGGTCCATGCGAGAATTAGTAGTTGAGCGGTTCGAGAAAACCCATGATCTCTTCGCGTCTACTGGCGAACACGGGAGGCACTTTAAAGCTCGTGCCTAGCGATTCGATCGGCTCGTCAATCGCGAAGCCTTGCGGTTTGGACACCGTTGCTTCAAACATGCCGCCGCCAGGCGTACGCACGTAGATTGAATCGAAATAGCCCCGGTCCTTTCGTTCCGATGTGTCGGTGAAGCCAAGACCTTCCAGCCTTGCTTTGACAGCGTCTTGTGCCGCGAAGTCGGCGACCTGGAAGGCGCAGTGGTGCACAATGCCTTCACCGTATGTCCAGCTCGATTGAGGCAAATCGGGTTCAAGGGCAAATTCGACGAAGGCGCCGGGGCCGCCGTCGCCGAGCGAAAAACGCACGTACTTGCCGTCTCGCGCTACTTCGCGGCCGCTCCATGCGGACGCCATGAATTCCTCGGAAGGTTCAAGTTCGCGTACCTTAAGAGTTATACCGTGCGTACCACGAATACCAAGGTCTGCCGGAACTTCTCCGTTGGAATAGGCGGTGCGTGAGTCGTCCGCAATACCGATCAACTCGTACTCGATCCCGCACGGATGACTGAATGACACGATTTCTTCGCCGAAGCGTTCGCTATAGGTGGATGCGAAACCATGGTCCGACAAGCGCTTACGCCAGAATCCGAGAGCGGATACAGGCACCGAGAGGCTCAGCGTGCTGATCTGTCCAGCACCGGGGCGTGCCTTGCGACCCGACTGGCGCATCGGGAACGTCGTTACAAGGGTGCTCTCCTCGCCCGTGTCGTTACCGTAATACAAGTGATAGATTGGAAAGGTCCCGTCGTAGAGCGCTGTCTTCTTGACGCTCTTTAGCGATAGCACCTTGGTGTGAAAATCGTAGTCTTCCTGCGCTCCGCCTACGCATAGCGTAATGTGGTGGTGGCGATGAATAGTGATATCAGATTTAGTCATTTTGTCTCCGTCAATCATGGACGTCTAGGAATGCGTGGGTATAGGACGGCCTCGTTACCATCCCCTTGGTGGCTTCCGGCGAAGGTATCTGTCGCCGGGCAATATTAGAAATTCCACTGGCAAATGCCAATCCCCGACGTCGAGAACAGTCTGTTCACACGGAATGGCTTTCACCGGTAGCGGCGCTTCCATCGGAGCGTAGAATGAGCCGACGTTCGAGCAAGGCTTTGTCCCATGGGGGATCCTGGCCCGGGTCAAGCGCCAATGCTTCCAAAAACAGCTTTAGCTTCAGCTGACCTCGCTGGGAGGCCGGGTAGACGGCAGATAACCCGAATGGCGGGGTGACGTAGCGAGGCAGGACGACCTTCAGATTACCCTGTAGCAGATCATTTGCAGCGACAAAGGTTGGAATACAGACTATACCGTGGCCTCCACACGCATATTCGCGCAACAGGTGAACGCTATTGGTTCGAAGTTTCGCAGGCAGCTGTAACTCTTCCGGAGGCCCCTCGCTAAGGAAAGTGAATCTGTCGCGTGTCGGATAACGTGAGTAAAGCCCCAGTCTATGATGCATGAGGTCGTTCGGCCGCTGAGGATCGTCATGAACATCGAGATACCGTGGTGAGGCGCAGAACACACCTCTCCAGTTCAGTAGTTTGCGGGCCACAAGCGTTTCAGATACCGGTTCGAAAAGCTGAAGTACGCAGTCGTATCCCTCTCGAACCGGATCAACGATTGCGTCACTGATCACCAGGTCGAGTGTTATTTCTGGATACCGCTCCTGGAAGCGACCGATTACCTCTCCGAAAAAGCCGAGTACGAAGCCGGGCAGTGCGTGGACCCGGAGCACCCCGTAGGGCGTGCTGCTTTGTTCTCGCATATGGTCGATGACTTCGGTCGCACGACCTACCACGTGAATACATTCATCGTAGAAACTTCGCCCGGCTTCCGTAACTGAGACGTTACGCGTATTCCGCTGCAATAATGGCACTCCAATCAGCTCTTCGAGTTGCCGGATACGTGTGCTCACCAATGACTTGGATATACCCAGTGTTCGCGCGGCATCGGAAAAACTTCGAGCTTGCGCAACCTGCACGAAGGCTTCAATACCTAGAAGCTTGCTCATCTTTCTTGCACCCCTTCCGCGAGGTCAAGTGCGAGAAGTCGTTGCTACTCTGGAGTCGCGACCGGGCGGGCCAATTTGAGGATTGGTCTGCATGTCGTTATCCAGTTGTACGGCGCGCGAACGCCTGATGCTTCCGCGTCCATCCAGCGCGATCTGCGGAGGGTTCAGCTATCGCCTCGGCAACGCGGCATTACGACTAAGAGACGACGTCGCGCAGTGCCCTTGTTCACGTCGGTGTTACTGCCGCGGACGTGATCTGCCCGGCAAGCACCGCGCTCAGGTTTCGCCCGCGTTCAATATGACCGCTCCCGCGTTGCGCAGCATGGGCTTGATTATGAACATAACAATGAATGCCGCGCAAAGATCCAAGCCTATTACCGCGTAAAACACGAAATCCCATGACCTTGTCGTTTCGTAGACCGCAGCGGCCATGGGGCCGCCCAATATCGAGCCCACTGCGGTAGCGGTCAGCAACACCCCGAAGTTTTTTGCAGCGTGGGCGGTCCCAAACACATCGGCCTGTAGTGACGGAAAGAGCGAATAAATCTCGCCCCAGCCAAAAAAGACCATTCCTGTCAGCACCGTAAAAGTCAGAGGGTCTCTGCCGAACGTGAGTAGTAGTGTGATCGCAATGCCTTCTAGGACAAAGGCGGCACACATCGTGTTTTCCCGACCGATAAGGTCGGACAACCATCCAAAGAACGGACGTGTGATTCCGTTTGCGATGCGATCAATTGTCATCGCGAGCGGTAGGGCCGCCATCCCGAATACGCGTACGCCATCTGTAATGCCAAAGTCTTTCGCAAATGCGCTGAGCTGAGATATAGCCATAAGGCCGCCAGTCGCCATCATCGCCATGGCCACGTACATCCACCAGAATGCCGGCGTTCGTACCATTTGCCTAGTGGTCGCTCCGACCAGCGCTCGGCCGCCGCTTTCGATGGAAGGCCCGAACTCAAGCGCTTCCTTCTGCGTAGGCCGCCTCATCCAAAGCGACGCCAGTGAGATGATGGCAGCCAAGCCAACGCCAAAAGTAACCAGTGTGCTCCGGTATCCGGACGCGCCGATCGAAAATGCGATCGGAAACGTTGTAATGATCGCCCCAAAGCCATAGCTCCCCGCAGCCATTCCAACAGCCAAGCCTCGCCGGTCAGGGAACCAGAGGATCATGAGTTCAATCACAGCTACATACACAAGTCCTGTTCCGATTCCTGCCATTGCCCCATAGCTAACGTAGAGTGCCGGGACGGAAGCAGCGTAGCCCGAAATCACCCAGCTTAAACCGACCAGCAAGCCACCGGCCACGCCGAGCCATCGGGTGCTCATTCGCACGGCAATCCAGCCATAAATCGGTCCGAGTCCAGCTTGGAATACGCTAAACAAAGCAATGGTCACCTGAAGTGCAGAAAGGCTTGCTTTCAGCTCGCTCCTGATGGGGCTTACAAAGAGGGTCCACACGTACTGCGGACTTGAGATGGCCAGCATTGCCGTCATGCCAAGTGCAAGTTGCACCCAACGCGTTAGTGAACCCTTTTGCGATCCACACCGTGGTTTCTGGCCATTGTCCCCTCCAATACTTTTCATCAAGGCTCCTTGCCGAGTAACTGTTGTCAAGTTTGTGCTGTAGTAGGACCGCTTCGTTCTGTTTGCCGACAATCGTTCGAAGGTCTGCTCGCGGGCAGATCGACTTCAAAATTGCACGAGGTGGGCAAGTGTGCCGATGCGTTCGGCACGATTATCGTGTACGGTCCATGCAATCGATTGCATTATAGAAAACTTTTGCGCTTCGTCAAGCAGCACGGAAAGATACTCTTCAATGGCAGGAACGCGGCTCTCTATTGTTGGTAAACACCTAGGTTCAAAACAATGCAAGGCGTATATAGTGATGCAATCGATTGCATGCATACCTGAGATGAAACATCGAATCCAATACAGCTGGCTCAATTCTCCTGTCCAGCTCTGTCGTCGCAATAGGCTAGGCGTCTAGGACTTCCGGGGAGGGACTCACATAAAGTGGATCGCGTCATTCTCTGGGTGGTCATTGTCGGCGTACGGTCAAAGCAATTCTGTCTTCGTGCGCTCAATCACATCGAATTTCATGCTCTGCGCAGCTACTTTCATGTTGGTATCTGCGTTAGGAAGCACGTTCTCGAACGTTTACATGTTGTCTGGTGCGTTGTATGACGTCTCTTTCGTCAAGCAAGCGAGTCTCGATGACAGTGTCGATCCCGCAACAGGTGCTCGGTTTTCACAAATCTCTAACCACATTACGGACCACGTCTTACTAAAACGCAGCCCTTCGGATATGGGAGTACAAAATGGCATTAACATCTTTGCAGAACGTCAAGTCTCGTTATCGGTTGACAGGCATAGCGTTGCGGGTATTGCTTACGAGTATGTTCTGGCTAAGCGGCTTAAGCAAACTTCTATCCTTCCACGATGCAATCGAGGAGATGCAACATTTCGGACTAAGTCCGGCAGCACCGATTGCGGCTTTGGTTATCGGGGTTTCACTGGTCGGATCGCTGCTGGTGATCGGTGGACGCTATGTGAGCCTCGGGGCACTAATGCTCGCGGTCTTCACAATGTCGACGATTCCGGTGGCGCACGATTTTTGGAACATGACCGGGTTAAACGCGGTCATGGAGAAGTACGCCGTTTGGGAACATCTCACCGTCATCGGTGCTTTTTTGCTTGTAGCACTACATTCGATACGTGAGATCAAGAAAAGTTAAGGGACAGCTGCACGAACTTGGCCAAGCTTACCAAAGAGCATTCGGTAGATATTGGTGCCGCAATGTAGACAGATCAAGCAGTAGTAGTATCGCGACCATGTCCAGTCCAGCAGCGTGAGGACGATGCGCCATGTCACCCCTTGTGGCTCAAGCTTCACAGGGCGTCGAGCAGCGACACGTCGTGCGACGCTTAGCGCCTGGGCCGGAATCGAAGCGTAATGCTCAGGCACACGGTTGCGAGCCAGCTCGCGGCTCACAGTTGAAGGTGAGCGCCCAAGCATACGGGCCATAGCCCGTATGCTTGAACCCTGCAGACGCAGGCTGGCGATCGTTAGCCGCTCTTCAGGCTGGAGTTGTTGGTATCGTCTTTCCATGGCAACACCTTAAACGAGTCAGGGTGTTGCACTTCAAACTTGAAAACTCGGTCTTTAATTTTGCAAATATTTTTTATATGAGATAAAAGATGAAGAAGTTCCCTCAACTCTCGGTGAGAGCGCGTATTTCGACACTGACTATAGTATCGCTAATGGGGATAGCAATATTGATCGGATCAGCACTCATTCGCGTGAAGCAGAGGGTAATCGAAGGGCGTGAAGAAAAGCTTCATGATGTGGTCAGCGTTGGTGTTGGAATTATGAATCATCAGTATGAACTTGCACGAGTCGGAAAAATATCTGAGGCCGATGCAAAGAAAGCCGCTCTGGAGGAGCTTGCATCCTTACCTTATAGCAGGGGAAATGCTTTTTTTGGTTTCACTCGCGACGGGGTTTACATTCTTGCGCCTGAGTTTCCACAAGAATTGGGAAAGGATCGATCGGATCTAAGAGACTCGAGAGGGACGCTCATAATTCGCGAGCTGATGAAGGTAGCGCAAGATGGGGGTGGATTTGCCAGTTACTGGTACCCCAAGGCCGGGGAACAAATACCAAAGGCGAAAGTGGCTTACGCCGCAATGTTCCCACCCTGGGGATGGGTGCTGGCTACGGGCGTATACATTGATGACGTTGACGCCGAGTTCTATACAGACATCGCAAAGCTCGGGGGCGCGACCAGCGCTGTATTGCTTGTTCTTCTTGCAGTCAGTTGGAAAATCACCGGAAGTATTATGAAAACCCTTGGTGGCGAGCCAACATACGCGGCAAAGATTGCTAAGCTCCTCGCCAGCAACGATCTGACGGGCGATGTGAGGTTGATGCCTCGGGATCGCTCGAGCTTGCTTCATGCACTTCATGAAACGGTCAAAAATTTAGCAGAAGCGGTATCGCGGATACAAGTTGCAAGCTCTTCCGTTGCCAGTGCCTCTCAGCAGATTGCGGCCGGAAACAGCGATCTTTCCGCCCGAACCGCAGAGCAGGCCGCGTCGCTGGAGGAGACTGCATCTAGCATGATGCAGTTGACGGAAACGGTGAAGCATAATTCCGATAGCGCACGTGTGGCGACTGCGTTGGCGGTACGAGCGACAGACATAGCCGCAGCAGGCAACGAGGCCGTGCAGGGTATGGTCAGCGTGATCGAAAAAGTTAGCGGGAGTTCGGTCGAGATTTCCGAGATCACTGGGGTAATTGAAGGCATCGCGTTTCAAACAAACATTTTGGCACTGAACGCCGCTGTGGAGGCGGCACGCGCAGGCGAAGAAGGGCGCGGCTTCGCTGTGGTGGCTGGCGAAGTACGCAGCCTTGCACAGCGATCGGCCGCTGCGGCAAAGGAGATCAAGGATTTGATAGGGTCTTCAGTGGCGATGATCAAAGACGGCGCGGAGCGGGCAACGGAAGTCAGCATCACAATAAGCGAGGTGAAGCGGGCGATCAAGCAGCTTTCCGACATCATCGGCGAAATTGCGGCGGCTTCCGAGGAGCAGAGTCGCGGCATCAAAGAGGTGAGTAGGGCTGTTTCGCAAATGGACGAGGTGACGCAGCAGAATGCGGCGCTAGTCGAACAGGCTGCCGCTGCAGCACACTCTCTAGAAGAGCAGGCGATGAACCTGAAAGACGCAGTATCGGTTTTCAAGCTCGCCGACCCTGGGCACGCAATTCCTGTGCGACTACTTGAGAAAGGTGGAGTTTCAGCGAGAGATCCGTACGCTACGTAGCGCTATCTCAATGGCCGTTGTGATGCGCGCCGGTCTCCTGAGTTATCGGATTTTGATACCGCGACGCCGGTTTCGGTTGCTGATACGGTGTCGCTACGGTTCTAACCGAACGGCCTACGTATGGTTCCGGCAGTGGCAGAAGATGTGGCCGCTCTTCGAGCAACACTTCGGCAGGTACACGTTTGGTCGTACCGTGCACACGGACGTTGGCGACGTCGCGCAGCCACAGCCTGACGCGCTCGTTGCAGAGGCCGCACTCCGCCGTCAGCCCTGCCTGTTTGAGTTAACCAACGGGACCCAGAAGCTGTAGCGCAAATATCCGTTCATACGCTCGACCTTGCCCTTCGTCTTCGCGTGGTATGGCTTGCAGACGCGAGGCACGAACCCATGGTGTTTGGCGAAGTCAGCTAACCCCGGATGATATCGGTGCTGCTTCTTGCCAAACGCATCGCGCTTCAGGATCACTGTCTTCATGTTGTCTACAAGGACTTCCACATTTTTAGCAAGCGCCGTCCCATCGGCCCCGACTCACGTTATCGCGGCGCGGTTAGACAGTGGTGATCCAAACGCCCGTGGCTGTTACCGAGGTTGCTACGAGTTCGAGGTATATGGACGGCGTGTCTACAAACGGACATCATTGCTGTCATAGTGACAGTGGTCACTGATGAAAGACGCGCGCCAAAGGCTCCAGTCGTACAGGGGGCATCCGGACTTCACAGTCCCGTTCATCCCAACAACATGAGCGAGCATTCGTCGGCACAGGTCCAACCTCTTTACTCATCAACAACTGCACGTCACACCATGCGGGAACTCGCGAACCACAATGCAACGGGCTGCAGTTCGCTCGCGCCAAAATCAAGGCACCCTCGTAACGCTTTCCTGCCAGTGAAGCCAGAATTTATCGCAATCGCGATGCACGATTACAGATGCCGCCCCGAATTGGCAGCGCATGTTACCTCCTTTCTCGATCGTTGCGACATCCACCTGAATTCCATAACTCAGGAATTCTGCGGCATTATCGACCCGAAATCAGTGCGCTATTTATCGCGCTCGAAGCATGGCCAAGCAGCACATCGGTTCTCCACGATAGAACACGAATATCGACGCGTGACGTTGCGTGGTTTACTGTCGGCGAGTCTGCGTTTCGTCCGCACTGGGCCCATGCCAAGATCCTTGGCTGCGCCAGATCAGGTGTAGAGAATCGCTCGGTAACGGACACATATCTTGTTTTGTCTCGGTCTCCTTCGGACCACTTACAATCGGGAACGTATTGAAACCGCCGCCCAATCTTCGTCAGCGTCTGGACCATTTTCGATAGTCTGCCATCCTGACGCCATTCTTTGAACCGGCATCGACAGGTCGGCAGCGATGGATACCGCCTTGGCAGCTTTGACCATGTTTCCCCCGTCGTCAGCACCAAAGGATTGCATTGGCCACCACCTGTGTCTGAGCGCGCGGGCGGCCGGCTTGCAGAATGCCCGTAGCAGGTTTGTCATTGAGCATAGGGCCGACGCGCGACCATTCCTCGTTGGAAAGCTCCTCGAATTGCATACCTTCCTCCACATCAATCATGCTTGTCAATAAACGTCGATCAACCTAATGATGATGGTTTGCTCCTCGCGCCACACGTGGGATGACTTGCGTGAGATATAGAGCGATCGCTAGTGTGGTCCGCGTTCACTAGTACGAGTTGGCTGATATCTTGAGTGGTCTCCGGTTGCCAAGGCTCGTACCGTGTAGTGATTTTGCTCTGTGAGCGAAAGAGCGGGCAACTTGGCGGTGGAAAGCAGAACGAGAACTCTATCTGCGGAACAGAGGTCATATCCTCGATTTGGTCGGGTATGAACTTCATAAGGACGATGGCGATCTGGATGTGCAAACAGGGGCCTAGCGTCTTGCCGCAACAATCGAAGTCAAGCCACTGCCGCGTCCGTCACACAATGGCAAGTCGAGATTGGAACGTCCTGCATACGGATAGTGAACCTGAAGCAAATCCAAAGCACTCAGGGAATACCGTGTAGATGACGTTACGTCCGCTGAGTTTAGCGTAAGGAAATCCTTGGCTTATCGAAACGTGTGATCGAATGCGCCGCTCATCGGGCATTCCGTGAGCTCATAACCTCGTGACCAAATCGCGCTTTGCGGGGAGTTCGCGATGGACGATCACGTGCTCAAACTTCAATTGTCGTAACGTTAACCTGGATTTTTCCGGCCGATTGAGAGCCACACGCGCGGACCAATCTCGAGCGAGCATTTAACGATCGTTGTGGATTCCATGACAAAATGTCGCTTCGGAATTTAACATAAATCAATTTAGCACCGTTTTGATATGTAGAGGCCAAGTTGTAATGTCCGCTTTTGATGCCGTCGTATGCTAGCCACCCGCCGTATTCGGGCGCTCTAGACATCGATGGCTGTGACAGAACGGATAACAATGACGATGCGGGAACTGGACAGATTCAAGATCATTCAGGACGTAACGGAGGGACGGCTCAAGCCATGGCGTGCCGCCGAACGCCTGGGTCTGACGACGAGGCAAATACGACGGTTGGTGGCCCGATACCGCGAGTCTGGCGCGCCTGGACTGATCTCTCGAAAGCGCGGTATGCCCGGGAATCGGAGACTGGACGGCGAACTGGCCCAACGTGCTCTGGCCATCGTCCGTGAGCGATACGCCGATTTCGGTCCGACGCTGGCGTGCGAGAAGTGGCGCGAATGTCATGGCATCCGGCTCGCGAAGGAAACCGTGCGGAATCTGATGACGCAAGCCGGGCTGTGGATACCTCGCCGACAGCGCCCGCCGAAGATCTACCAGCCGCGGGCCCGGCGCGCGTGCCTGGGCGAACTGATCCAGATCGACGGCAGCGATCATCGCTGGTTCGAGGACCGGGCGCCGGCCTGCACGCTGCTGGTGTATGTGGACGATGCGACGAGCCGGCTGATGGCGCTGCACTTCACGGCCACGGAATCGACCTTCAGTTATTTCGAGGCGACGCGCGCGTACATCGAGCGCCACGGCAAACCCGGCGCGCTCTATAGCGACAAGTACAGCGTGTTTCGCAAGACGGGCGCGAACAAGGATGGCAATAGCGTGACCCACTTTGGGCGTGCGATGTACGAGCTGAACATCGACACGTTTTGCGCGAACAGCAGTCCGGCCAAGGGGCGCGTGGAGCGCGCACATCTGACGCTGCAGGACCGTCTCGTGAAGGAATTGCGACTGCGTGGCATCAGCACGATCGCCGATGCCAACGCGTATGCCCCTGCCTTCATGGCCTCCTATAACGCGCGGTTCGCAAAGCCGCCGAAGAGCGATTTCGACGCGCACCGGCCGCTGCGTGCGGATGAGAGCCTTGAACTGGTGATGATGTGGCGCGAGTCGCGCAAGGTGACAAAGTCGCTGACCGTACAGTACGACCGGGTGATGTATCTGCTGGAGGACACGCCGGAGCACCGCAGGCTGATCGATCGATATATCGAGATCTGGGAGTACCCCGATGGGCGTATCGAACTTCGGGCGGACGGCCGCGTTCTGACGTGCAGGCAGTACGACCGGCTGGCCGAGATCGATCAGGGCGCGATCGTTGAACACAAGCGATTGGGCCACGTGCTCCAGGTTTCGCAGGCGATTCAGGCACAACGCGATAACAGCCGGATCGGTAAGGCGCCTTCCCGGACTCATCTGGGCGCCCCAACCAAAGTCCAAAGTCGTTCACCAGGCAAGAAGAAACAACGCGAGTTCACTCAGGCCGACGTCGAACATGCGATTGTGGATCTTGCCCAGCAAAGACAGGCGCAACCGCAATCCCGCAAACCTGGCCGGCGGTCTGCAAGGGACAGTGGAACAGGCGTAAGCGCCCTGCCCATTCAAACGCCATCCTTCGACACTGCGTGATCTTTAACCCATGAAAAGCAAATCCTAACCCCTTAAACCCGGGCATCTCTATCTGGCCGGGAGGCGGACATCTGGATCTGGCTTTGACATGATATGTATACCGAATTAAATGGCGGAATCGATCCTATACGTTCATCTCAAACCCAATGATCACTATGTCGACTTGATGCCCGTCGACGGCGGAGCTGCTTAAGCCTTCGCCCGGCCTCCTTGGCGCGCAATTGGCGATCTCGGAGGCTGGTTGAAAGCAAGAGTCAGACAGCTGTCGTCCCGGCCAGCATCGAGTGACGGCAAAACGCAGCGCCGCAGTGGCAGGCATACTGTGCGCTGACTTCGTCGGTGATCTCGCCGTCAATGACGAGTGTGTAGTCGATAAACAGCTCTTCGCCGACCTCGACTACCTCGCAGTTGGGTTCGCACGCGTGATTCAGAAACCGCGGGCTGTTGCCGCCTCGGCTTCCGTCAATGACCCGTCCGTCCGAGAGGCCGAAAACAAACGTGTGTCCGGCCTCCGATCGCTGACGCGCGGCCGCGCGTCGCCAGCTGGTGACTTCTCCCTTGTACTCAATGAGGCGTTCGCCTGCTTCAACAGGCTGGAGAGCAAACAATCCTTTTCCATGCACGGGGCTGACGACTGACTGGGGCATGTCGAGCGCAATGGCGGCCTTGCTGAGACCGCACAGATTCGCCACGCGCGCAAACACCAGCCATCGCGGGTCGAGAAGGGAGGGCGCATCGGGAGCGGCGAGCACGTCGACTTTCGTGCTCGCCGCGCGCTTTCTGCTGGAGACCGCTTTCATAACACTTTGGCCGACGCGTTGTCCATGGCGAGAACCGCCTCTTTCAGCAGCGAGCGTACCCACGCGATTCCCTGATCCGACGTGCGATGCTTATGCCACTGGACGCATTGCTCCATCTTCGGCATTGCAACTGGCATGGCGCGTATGGTGACCGGTAAGGATCGCGCGGCTTGCCTCGCGAGCCGGGTGTGCATCGTCGCGATACGGTGCGTGCCGACCACGAGGTGCGCCGGGGACAGAAAGCTGAATGTGCTCGCCTCGACGCGCCGTATGATGCCGAGTCGTTGCATGAACGTATCTTCGAGCGCAATGCCGTCACCGGGATGGACGACCACGTGACCGGATGCCGTATATCGTGCGGCTGTCATGTCATCGCTCGCCAGGTTGCTTTCATTCCACAACACGCAGCAGAACGATTCTTCAAACAACATTTCCGACGGATGCTCGGTCGAGCAGAAGTCCTTGGGAATGATCAGCAGGTCAGCTTCGCCACGCTCGAGCACGCGTTGCGGGTTGGAGACCTGAGGCCGCAAATCGAAGCGCATGCCTGGTGCCTGCCGATAGGCGAGCTCCAGTACGTGCGGCATGAGCGTCATCATCGTGTAGTCGGAAACCAGAATCCGGAAAAGCCGGTTCGATTGCGAGGGAACGAACTCTGGCTGAGCGGCGACTGTCGCGTCGATCCGAACGAGGATGTCGCGCACGGCGTCTTTCAGGGCGTCGGCGCGTGACGTCGACTCCATCCTGCGCCCAACCTGCACGAGCAACTCGTCGTCGAAGTATTCGCGCAGCCGCGCCAGCGCGTTGCTCATGGCGGATTGGCTTAGGTGGATTTTCTCGGCTGCCCGGCTGATGCTTTCTTCCGTCAATAAAGCATCGAGTGCCACGAGCAGATTCAGATCGAGTTTGTTAAAGCGCATGCGCGCCATCTCCGTTCAATATCGTCTCCCAGTGCCGGCATCCAGCAACGTGGTCCGGCATAAGGGTTTCTCCCAAAAGTATTCAGGCCACCCATATAGCGAATGGATGCAATCCATTTGAGTGCTACGCGAGTGCATCTTAATCTAAAGCCTGTCCTGATACGACCAGATCGCGGTTGCACGTCGGGATGCCGCTGCAGTGTTTCACGCCGCCGTAGTTGAGTTTCGCTGCACCCATTGATCGATAAAAGACATGTCCGACCTGCCCATGAGGCGTCGGCAATGAGGAGACGGAAATTGCGTAGAGGATTCGCCGCGGTCGTCACCGCTTCCGCAGGCTGCATGATGTTTGTCGCGCTCGGCTCGAAGAACGCCTGTGCTCTCGAAGGCGGGGTTTCTCCCTATCCGGCGGGCGCGGTGGGAACGAACATCGCGGAGATGCCGCCCATCCCCGGACTTTTCGCTCTGGAACAGCTCAGTTACAGCTTTTCCAACGGGCTTTACGGCAACAACGGCGAGAAGCTGCCGCTTCCGTTTCATACGTCTGCGTTTTCAGCGACGACGCGCCTGCTTGCTTCGTACCCGTTCACCGTGCTCGGCGCCAACGTGTATTCGCAGCTTGTCCTGCCGGTCGTATCGCTGCATACGAATATCGCCGGTCAGCAGGGCACCCAGAACGGCCTCTCCAACATCACGCTGACTCCCGTGCTTCTGAGCTGGAGCCTGGCGCGGCATCTGACGTTCACCAGCGGTTTCGACTTTGCTTTCGAGACGGGTTCGTACAGCCCCTCGAAGCCCAGCGTGGCGGTGGGGTACATGTCGCTGCAACCGGTCGTCTCGCTGCGCTACAACGATCCCAGTGGTATCGACTTGGGCGTCGCCAACCGCCTGCTGATCAATCGCGAAAACGGCGAAACGGGCTACCGGTCCGGCACGGCATACGTGGGCGAATTCGAGGCCGGATGGAACATCGGCAAATGGAAACTGGGCCTTGTCGGAGCGTACCTGAACCAGTATACGGACGACCGGCAGAACGGTTCAGTAATTGCCGCCAATCGAGCGAAGACACTCGCGCTCGGTCCTTCAATCGTCTTCGACGCGGGCAAATTCAATATCAACCTCAACTATCAGCAGGGCCTTTATGCGGCCAACACCTCGAAGAGCAACGCGATCTGGCTGAACGTCGCGATTCCGTTGTGGGCCAAACCGCCGGAAGCTGCTGCGGGATACTGATAGAACTCCGAAGGACTTACATGTTTCGCTACTTTCCCACCAACTACGTCTGGAACCTGTCTGTCGACCTCGCCATCGAGATGGGGGCGCGTATCGGCGAAATCGAACAGATGTGTGCGCCCTTGCAGGAGGCCTCGAAGCAGCCCGATGCTGAAGGAACCAGCGCCTTCAGACAGGTATGGTCGAACATGGCCGATCGCCTCTGTGACCTCGCGAGCGAAGACGAGGCCCATGGCCGGAGGTTATCGGCTGGCGAAAAGTTCAAGCGGGCTGCGATCTACCTGATTACCGCCGAACGATTGCTGGCGCATGATGCTCCGGCGCGCATCGATCTGTATCGACGCTCGCTCGAGACATTCGCGAGGGGCGTGAGGCTCCTCGGCGAGAACTGCGAACGGGTGACGATTCCGTACGGCAGCGGCCACCTTTCCGGTCTGCTGGTGAAGACGAAGGACGCCAGCGCGCGTAGTCCCTTGCTGGTTCAGGTCAACGGACTCGATTCCACGAAGGAAATGAAATACCTCGTAGGACTGCCCGCATGGTTGGCGGCACGCGGCGTGTCGTCGCTGATCGTGGACCAGCCCGGCACGGGCGAAGCGCTGCGCCTCGACGGCCTGCACGCCGTGTACAACACCGAGGTGTGGGCGAGCGCCATCGTGGACTGGTTGGAGACGCGCGACGACGTTGATCCCACGCGCATCGGCATGGAAGGCGTGTCACTCGGCGGCTATTACTGTCCGCGCGCCGTCGCGTTCGAGTCGCGCTTTGCCTGCGGTGTCGTGTGGGGCGCGAATCACGACTGGCGCGACGTTCAGAAAAAGCGCCTGCAACGCGAAGGAGATTTTCCGGTGCCACATTACTGGAGCCACGTTTGCTGGGTGTGGGGCGCGAGGGATGTCGATGAGTTCATGCGAATCGCGGAAAACGTTCACCTCGACGGGGTGCTCGATCGCATCAAGGTTCCGTTTCTCGTGACACACGGGGAGAAAGATTCGCAGATCCCCGTGACGTGGGCGCACCGCACTTACGAGCAACTCGTCAATAGTCCGAAGCGCGAGCTCAAGATCTTTACCGATCGCGAAGGCGGCGTCCAGCACTCCAGCTTCGACAACTCGATCAACGCAGGCCACTACATCGCCGACTGGGTGGCCGAAACGCTGGGCGGGCGTACCGCTCTCTGACCCATTCCTTTAACTTGAACTCGCGCTCATGAACATCATCGGACCCGACACGCTCGTCTTCGGCGTGGACGACGTGGCAAGCTGTAACCAGTACCTTCTCGACTACGGTCTCGTGCCCGTCCGTGCGGATGAGGCCGGCGGCCGCTTCGAAGCGCTCGATGGAACTGCCATCGAAATAAGTCGTGCCGACGACCCGGCTTTACCGCCCGCGCTCGCCACGGGGAGCATGCTGCGCAAGACAACCTATGGTGTGGCCGATGCCGCAACGCTGAACGCCATCGAGGTGGAACTGCGGCGGGACCGTGAAGTAAGACAGCTTACGGACGGCTCGATAGAATCGGTCGACGACATGGGTTTTGCACTCGGTTTTCAGATTACGGCAAGGCGTTCGCTTACATTGCCTGCGGAGCCCGTCAATGCCCCCGGCGCGCCCGCGCAGCGAGGACCGAACGTGGTTGGCGTTGACGACAACGTCGAGCTCACGCCTCGCTCGCTGTCCCACGTTGTTTATTTCGTGCCCGACGCTGAAAAGGCCGAAGCGTTCTATGTCGAACGTCTGGGCTTTCGCTGCTCGGACCGCTTCACCGGTGTTGGGCCATTCCTGCGGCCAGCAGGCACGCTCGATCATCACACGCTGTTCATGATCCAGACGCCGTCGTTCATGAAAGGCTGTGAGCACTTCACTTTCCATATGGGTGGACCCACCGAGGTCTTGCAAGCCGGTACGCGTTTCGTCGAGAAGGGCTACCAGTCGTTCTGGGGTCCGGGGCGTCACCGGTTCGGATCGAACTGGTTCTGGTACTTCAACAGCCCGTTGGGCTGCCACGTCGAGTACGACGCGGACATGGACCTGCACGACGATGGCTGGACTGCGAGAACTGCGCCGATGGGGGCGGACGCTTCGCAACTGTTCCTGTTCCAGCATCGCGAGAAGTGGGCGCCCGGCGCGCCTGCCGCGGCAACGGCGAACGCCGCTGCGAAGGTCACCGGTTAGCACGAGGCGCCGTCATGTCAGTTGCTGCTTTGCCGGTTCGCCTCGCCCGATTCGATGACCTCGAGGACTCCGGGTCGCGAGGCTTCGATCCCGGCGGACAGGGGCGCGATACGTTGCTGCTTGTTCGCCGCGGCGATGAGGTGTTTGCGTATCTCGACGCGTGTCCGCACTACGGTGGTACGCCTATGGCGTGGCGCAAGGACGCCTATCTGAACGGCGACGGCACGCGGATCGTCTGCCACGCGCACGGGGCGCAGTTCGATATTGCGACCGGTGAGTGCCTGGCCGGGCCGTGCATCGGGCAGCGGTTGACGAGGCTCGACGCGGCTGTGACAGAAGACGGCAACGTATGCATATTCATGTCCCCGGACTCTGCACCAACGTGCGACGAAGCTGGGGACGAAAAAGTGCGGCGGTAAGAGCATATTCGCACAACAGCCGCACAACATTCGAACACAGAAAGCGCGCACGCGTATGACGAAGGCGGGCGCCAGATGAAATCAGGAGACGGTCAGCATGACTTCCATTCGGCATGTCCTCATAGTTGGAGGCGGCTTTTCCGGCATGGCCACTGCGATTCAGTGCGCAAAGCAGGGGCTGAAGGTCGATCTCGTGGAGATCGATCGCGAGTGGCGCGCCTATGGCGCCGGCATCAGCATTGGCGGTCCGACGCTGCGCGCGCTGAAGACGATCGGCGCGGTCGAAGCGGTGATGGCGCGCGGCTACTGCGGCGACGGCGTCAACCTCTTTGCGTCGAGCGGCGCTCCGTTGGGGCAACTGCCGACGCCTCGCGTGGCGGGACCGGACATTCCGGGCGGCGGCGCGATCATGCGACCGATTCTGGCCGACATTCTTGCCGAGGCGACGAGAGCGGCGGGTGTGCACGTACGCCTGGGATGCACCTTCTCTCAAATCGTGCAACGGAACGACTGCGTCGAGGTGACGCTGACCGACGGTACGCAGGCCACGTATGACCTCGTCGTCGGCGCTGATGGCCTTTACTCGAAAGTCCGGCAGGCCGTGTTTCCTGACGCGCCTGAGCCCCGCTATACCGGCCAGGGCATCTGGCGTGCGGTCGTGCCGCGCCCGGCGCAGATCACATGCGCAACGATGTGGATGGGCCACAAGGTAAAGGCAGGCGTGAATCCCGTTTCGCACGACGAGATGTATGTCTTCGTCACCGAGGACCGTCCGACCAACGAGCGCGTCGACCCGCAGCGCTGGCCGCAGATGCTGTGCGATCTGCTGGCGTCTTTCAGCGCCCCGCTCGTTCAGTCCATCCGTGACCAGATCGGCCCGCATTCGAGCGTTATCTACCGGCCGCTGGAACGGCTGCTTGTGCCCCAACCGTGGTTTGCGGGTCGCGTGGTGCTTATCGGCGATGCGGTGCATGCCACGACGCCTCATATGGCTGCCGGAGCAGGCATCGGCGTCGAGGATGGCATCGTGCTCGCCGAGGAACTAGGGCGCGGCGCGACGCTCGACGCGGCCTTGCATGCGTTCCAGTCACGCCGTTGGGAACGATGTCGCATCGTCGTGGAAAACTCCGGTCGGCTTGGCGACATTGAGATCTGCGGATGCGACAAGGCAGAACACGCCCAGATCATGCGCGAGACGCTCATGAGCCTGGCACAACCGATCTGAGGCGAAGGAGCAAGCAATGGTACAGAACATCACAGCAGACGTTGTGCAAAAGCCGGCCGCGCAAGCCGACGCTCCCGTGGTAGTGCGATACGGCAGCCTTGGCGTGTTGGCGCTGCTCGCCGCGCACTGCGCCGGCATGGTCGACCTGGTCGCTCTGCCCGTCTGGGTGGGCACGCTGATAGGCGACTACCATCTTGACCCGCAGCGCGCCGGCGCGCTGGTCACACTGTTTCTCGTCGGCGCGGTCGCGAGCAGCGTGTTCCTCTCACCGCGCCTGAACCGCCTGCAGGCACGCTTCATTGCACCGGCGGGCTTCGCGGTTGCCGCGGCCGCATTCGCCGTGGCAGCGGCGATCGACCGCTATGAGTTGATGGCCGGCCTGCATCTCGTGGCCGGGCTCTCTGTTGGAAGCAGTCTGAGCGTCACGCACGGAACCATGGGCCGCAGTCTTAACCCGCACCGGCTCTTCGCGGTAGCCGGCTTGTCGTTAGGCTGTTTCGCCATCGCATTTCTTGGCATCACGCCGGGCCTGATCGCGGCTCACGGCGGCAGGGCGCTTTTCAACGTGTTCGCTGGCGTGATGGCCGTCACCGCGTTCATCTGCGCGGTGGCGTTTCCGACGACCCGCTCACGCGATATCGGCGCGGCGAGCGCCGGCTCGCGGCTTGACCGGGCTGTCTGGTTTGGCATGATCGGCGTTGCCTGCATGGGACTGACGCAGGCCATGGTGTTTGCTTTTATGCAGCGCATCGGACTGGATCGCGGCTTCGGTTTCTCCGCGGTCACAGGTGTGCTCATCGCTCTGGGTCTCGTGAACCTGCTACCCGCACCGCTCGCGGGCTTCCTCGAATCGCGCCTGCGCGGGGTGCGAGTCGTGCAATGTGGGCCGCTGGCGCAGGCCGTTATCGCGGTGACGCTTACGCAGAGCAGCACCTTTGCGCCGTATGCGGTTTGCGCTTCGGTGTTCGCCGCGGTGATGATCTTCACCCACACCTTCGCGTTCGGCATCCTCGCGCGCCTCGACAGGACCGGCCGCGCCGTTGCGGCTACGCCCGCCATGCTAATGACAGGCGCCGCCATCGGGCCGATTCTTGGAGGCACCCTCGTCAAGCAATTCGGCTACGGAAGTCTCGGCACGGCGGCGGTGGCGGTTGCCGCGATCGCGACCTTCTGCTTTTCCCGGCTTTCACACGATGTACGGAACACGGGAGTTTCCGCATGAAACCGAATCGCCGATTTATTGATCTTTCGATTTACCTCGAAAACGACGTGTTGTCCGACCCGCCGCCGCTCGCGCCGAAAATCACCTACCAGGGACATGCGGATACCGTGGGCGAATTCCTGGCCATGCTGCCGGGAACGAAGGTCGAAGACTTCCCGGACGGCGAAGCCGCCGCTGCCGAATGGGTCACGTTGACGACGCATAGCGGCACGCACCTCGACGCGCCGTGGCATTTCCATTCCACGATGGACGCGAGCCTCGGGAGCCCGAAGGCGTCCACGACCATCGACGAGGTCCCGCTCGAGTGGTGCTTTCAGCCGGGCGTGAAGCTGGACTTTCGACATTTCCCGGATGGCTATGTCGCTACCGCCGCCGATGTCGAGAGGGAACTAGCCCGGATCGGCCATGAGCTGGAACCTCTCGACATCGTCGTCGTGAACACGCACGCGGGTTCGCGCTACGGACATCGTGACTACGTTAACGCCGGTTGCGGGATGGGTTACGAGGCCACCATGTATCTGCTGGAGCGCGGCGTACGGCTGACAGGCACTGATGCATGGAGCTGGGATGCGCCTTTTTCCTACACGGCGAAGAAGATCGCCGAGACCGGCGATGTCTCGCTGATCTGGGAGGGCCACAAGGCAGGGCGCGACATCGGCTATTGCCATCTCGAAAAGCTGCACAACCTCGAAGCGCTGCCGTCACATGGGTTCACCATCAGCTGCTTTCCGCACAAGATTCGTGGCGCGTCGGCCGGCTGGACGCGCGCCGTTGCAATATTCCATGAGGGAACGACATGAGCTTGCCACCCATACGCCGGATCGTCACCGCCCACGACGCGCGAGGACGCGCCGTCGTCGCGTCGGATGGCCCATTGCAGACTGTGGTCGAAATCCAGGCCATTCCGGGCACGGTATTCCATGAAGTCTGGTCGACTGCGGACAGTCCAGCTTGCTTGGACAACGGGCCGGACCCGAGCGCCGGTCCCCTGATGCTGCCGCCTCCAAAACGTGGTACGCGCTTCCGTTTCGTTGACATACCACCGGATACGCAGGAGTTTCTCGCACAGGGCGCATCGAAGATGCACGCCGCGTTTAGCGAGACGGGAGACGCCAATGTGTCGACGGTGCAAGGGGATTCTCCACATCCGCTCATGCATCGCACCGAGACGCTCGACTACGGGGTCGTGATCGACGGCGAAGTGACGTTGATTCTCGACGAAGGGGAAGTGACGCTTGCGCCCGGCAGCGTTGTGATACAACGCGGGACCAATCACGCGTGGGCTAACCGCTCGAACCGGGTGTGCCGCATGTTGTTCGTCCTTGTCGACGGGGCGTATCACAGTGCCATTGCTACGGCTCTCAACACGACCGTGGGGGCGGAAACACGATGAAACTTGCCACTTTGCGCGGTCATCGCGACGGCGCGCTGCTGGTGGTCTCGCGCGACCTTCGTCATGTCGTGAAGGCGCGTGGAATTGCGGACACCTTGCTCGATGCGATCGAACAGTGGGCGGAAGTGGCGCCGCTGTTGCAAACGCTATACGAAGAGTTGAACGATGGCCGTGCGGCCGAGGCCTTCCCGTTCGACCCGGCAGCATGCGCCGCGCCACTGCCGCGCGGTCCTCAATGGTGTGACGGTTCTGCGTTCCTGAACCACGGCCGCTTGATGGAGCGTGCATTCAACACGGCGCCTATTCCCGAATTCGAAACGGTGCCGGTCATGTACCAGGGCGCGAGCGACGACTTCCTGGGTCCGACAGACGACGTCCCATTACCGGACGAGCACGACGGCATCGACTTCGAAGGCGAGTTCGGCGTGATAGTTGACGGGGTACCGATGGGTGTGTCGGCGACAGCCGCACTGGCCCATGTTCGTCTCGTCGTGCAGATCAACGACTGGAGCCTGCGCGGGTTCGGGCCGCGGGAAATGAGGACTGGCTTCGGGTTTCTGCAGGCAAAACCTTCGACGAGTTTCGCGCCCGTCGCGCTCACGCCTGATGAGCTAGGAGCGACGTGGCGCGATGGCCGCGTGCACCTGCGATTACATGTCGAGTGGAACGGAGAATGGTTTGGCTACCCTTGCGGCAGCGAGATGAACTTTGGCTTCGGTGAACTCATTGCACACGCGGCTCGAACGCGCCGCTTGTCGGCGGGGACAATTATCGGTTCAGGCACTGTATCGAATGTCGACCGCGCGGCGGGGTCGACGTGTATTGCCGAGCGACGGGTGATCGAGATCCTCGATGAAGGACAAGCCAAAACTGGCTTTATGTGTTTCGGCGATCGGGTCAGGATGATAGCGCGTGACGAGGAGGGAGGGGCGCCCTTCGGGGCAATCGATCAGCGTGTTGTGCCGGCGGCAATTGCGAGCAACGGCGAGGCCCAACGATGAGAGTCCTGGTAACGGGCGCCAACGGCTTCGTCGGTGTCGCGCTGGTTCGCCGGCTATTGCGCGAAGGTATCGCTTGCGCCGGCGATGTGACGGAACTGCTGCTCGTCGACCAGAAAGTCGACGCGGTTCCCGCGGACGCTCGCGTCAGGGTCATCACAGGTGATATCGGTGCGCCATGCACGCTCGACTCATTGCTGTCGGAAGCCATCGATATTGTCTTTCATCTGGCGAGCATGCCCGGTGCTCAGGCTGAAGCCGATCATGTGCAAGGCGACCGCATCAATCTATACGCCACACTGGCGCTGTTCGAGCGGCTCGCGCAACAGGCAGAAGCGCATGCAAGAGTGGCGCGAGTCGTCTTCGCTAGCAGTGTGGGCGTATACGGCGCGTCGCTACCGTTGCAGATGAACGAACATACGCTTCCGAGGCCTACGACCAGTTACGGCGTGCACAAACTGATCGGCGAGCAGATCCTCTACGACTGGACGCGCCGCGGCAAGCTGGATGGCCGTTCACTGCGCCTGCCGGGGATTGTGGCGCGGCCGGGTCTGTCGACCGGGCACGGCTCGGCCTTCATGAGCGCGATCTTTCGGTCGGCACAACTCGGTCGGCCTTATACGTGCCCAGTATCGCCGTCGGCGACCGCCTGGTGGATGTCGCGTGCCTGTTGCGTCGACAACCTGCTGCATGCCGCGCGTATCCCTTCCGATGGCCTGCACACCGAGCGTGTCTGGGCGCCGCCTACGCTGCGACTGGAAGTTGGAGCGATTGTCGATGCGCTGGTTAATCGATTCGGGTCAGCGCCGATCGACTATGCCCCCCAGGAAGCGATCGAGCGGCTGTTTGGGCGTCAGCCGTCGCTGGTCGACCGTCGCGCAATCGAGGCCGGTTTCCAGCACGATGGCACTATCGATGCGCTGATTATGCGCGCGCTGGCCGACGATTGAACCGCAATGCCTGGATGGTGCAGGATCGTTTGGAAAGAAGACCTGTTTGAATAGCTGGCTGGCAAACCTCCTTGGTTGTCCGGAAATGTGGTATCGATCGCTGGCGCGACAGGCTACTTGGGTCTGACCAGCGCTCATGGGCTGGCGACTCACGGCGCCGCTGTTGCCGTAACGGGATTGGATGATGAGGCATGTTCCGGGACGGCAATGCGCCTTTTTCGGGGGACGGAGAAAATGCCGTCCGGCATTGCCTGCGACGTATCCGAGCGCGGCCGAATCGCAGCGTTGGTCGATCAGGCGTTGCAGCACAATGGGCGTATCGATGCACTGGTTTGCGATGCGGGCATCCGGGGGGCCGTCGTCCCACCAGGTGAGGGTACCGACGACGCATGGTTTCGTGTGATGCAGGCGAGTCTCCACAGCGTCGCATGGATGCATGGCGTCATGCGAGGGCGAATCGCAACGTCTGCCCCGAGATCTTGAGAGGTCCCCCGGATAACATAATGCTCGCAGCCATCAAGGAGCGATCTTTCAACGTCTTGAAGGGGCCGTCTGAAATCGGGTGCTGACGGACAGCGGTTCGGGGTGCAAGGCGGATAAGACCCGAAGCTTTGCTGCATCCATTGCACTAACGCCATTGACCGCGCCAGTTTGCCGCCCGCAAAGTAACGGAATGGCGGAGAGCTTTGCGACGACGATGAAACGCGACTACGTCGCTTTTTGTGGCTAAACCCGATGCCGTGACCGCTGCACGTGACTGAGCTCGCCGTTGCATTCAAGTATTGCAGCGAGGAGTATCCTCATGAGGTGATGAGGTGCTGCTCGCCACACGAGTTCAGGCGCAGGACCGATTCATCAACATAGTGTAAGGCGGTGTATGGAGATGCAGCGGCAAACCACATACGGCTGCCCCCAACCACGCCTGTGCGGCCTCAAGTACGACTTGCCCGTCAGTTGGGGCACGCGACTGCGGAACGCTTCGCGGACATCCGTGGGGGCCGGGAATCTGAGTTTTCCTGGACCTGCCTGCGCAATTCGGCGAAGCCGGACAGATGTCGAATGCAATCTCAGGTTAATATGGCTTGGGACGCAAACGCCGCCTCAAAAAAGTTGGCGTGACGACGATTTGTGAGACCCGACTGGAGTGTGTTGGAGGTCAGCGCCATGTGGACGGCGTGGCCGCTACGACGTGCCGAACGGCCGGCAGGCTCGAGCAGGACGAGGGCCCTCTCAGTCACATATCGACGCGCGTGCGTCCTGACCTAGCGGCTTTTATCGGTGTTACCACCATAGGCGGCTATAAAAACGTCGAGCGCCCGCGTGACTACTTTTGCGATGTTGCGCGGCGATGTGTCCGTCGGCACTCCCAGCAGGCAAAGCTCGAGCAATTCAGCCTCATAGAGCGCGCGAAGGTGCGCAGTCGCAACTGTCAGATTGCATTTGCGTAGCTGTCCGGCCTCGCTTGACTTCTGCAGAAAGTCCGTCACCATCTGCCAGCCAAACTTCGGTCCTCTTTCGTGGAACAGGGCCCCCACGCGCGAACGGCCGCCTTCGTTGTTGGCCAGCCTGCGAATGGCCAGCATTCGTGGCGTAAGCATGGCAGCCAGATAGTTCTTGCCGAAGCTTGTCAGCGCATCGCGCAGCGGCACGGATAGCTTGAGTGAGGCGAATGCTGCCTTGATTTCCTGCGAAGCGGAGCCGACCATGACCTCGGCGAACATATCTTCCTTCGATTCGAAGTAGCTATAAAGCGTTGCCTTCGACCCTCCGACTCGCGCGGCAATCAAGGACATCGACGCCTGCTCGAAGCCAACTTCGCTGAATACCTCGAAAGCAACGTCGATGATGGCCTGCCGCTTCTCTTCTGTTTTCTTTCTCATTACGGGATTTCCCTGCGCTTTGACGAGCAACGTCTATTCAATATCGTAGAGCGGGATAGTACCAAAACTGTACGGATGAGTTTATTTTCATTGACGTTGTACGCTGTCATTAAATAGACTGTACGGTATGGTTATAAAAGAAAGAGGTGTGGATCGTGGCAGACGCAGTATTGATCGGGGGGCGGGCGCGTCCGGTACGAACGACGAAGTCGGTCATGAGGTTTGCTGTGGGGCTTGCCGTGGCCGTGCTGGCGAGCGCATGCGCGCCACTGCCTGACATGCCGCCAAAGCCGTCGCCGAAGGATGTCAGCACCTACGAGACCGAGCACAGTTTCAGCGCGGGCGCGAACGCGCAATCGGCATGGCCCGCGGAACAGTGGTGGCTGCGTTACAACGATCCGCAGTTGAACGGGCTGATCGCGGAAGCACTCAAGGGCGAGCCGACGTTGGCGACCGCGCAAGCGCGTCTGCACAATGCGGAAGCGTCGGCGCAGGAAGCGGGCGCCGCGCTGTTGCCTGAAGTCAGTGCACAAGGGTCTGTCGAAAAGGAGAAGCAGAGCTACAACAACGGCTTCCCGCCTGCGCTGGTACCGCACGGATGGCGTCCGTACGGCTCCGCTGAACTTAACTTCAGCTACGAGATTGACTTTTGGGGCAAGAACCGCGCGTCGCTTGCCGCCGCCACGTCGGAACTCGACGCGGCGCGCGCCGATGTCGCCCAGGCCCGCATGGTGCTGGCGGCGTCGATCGCCGACGCGTACGCGGATCTCGCGCGTCTGTTCGCCGAACGAGACAGCGCACAAGTGGCGGTCAAGGTCCGCACGCAGTCCGCGCAACTGTTCGCCGAACGTTTCGCCAACGGACTGGAGACGCAGGCCGGCGTCAAGCAGGCTGAATCGAGGCAGCAAAGCGCGCGCGCCGACCTTTTCGAACTCGACGAATCGATCGCGCTCACCCGCAACCGGATTGCCGCCCTGATGGGCGATGGTCCCGATCGAGGCCTCGGCATCGGCCGTCCGGCCGTGGATCTGACGCAGCCGGTAGGCATGCCCGCTGATCTTGCGCTCGGCCTGCTGGGCCGCCGTCCCGACGTCGTGATGGCACGCTTGCGCGCGGAAGCGGCGAGCAAGAGGATCGACGTCGCGAAGGCCGGCTTCTATCCGAACGTAAATCTCTCCGCGATGATCGGCTTCCAGTCGCTCGGATTGAACATGCTGACGCAAGCGGGTTCGGCGGTCGGCAATGTCGGCCCGGCTATCACGCTGCCGATCTTCAACGGGGGCCGGTTGCGCGGCCAGTTGCGCGGTGCGCGAGCGACTTACGAGGAAGCCGTCGCCGACTACGACGAAACGCTGACCAAATCGCTGCGCGACGTCGCCGACGTCGCCGTCAGCAAACGCGCGCTCAACGACCGCTTGCAGGCAACGCAGGCGTCCTACGACGCGGCCGCGCAATCGCACCATGTTGCGCTTCAGCGCTATCAGGGTGGTCTGTCCGGCTATCTCGACGTATTGAGTGCCGCCGACACGCTGGTTAGCGCGCAACGTCAGCTCGCCGACATGCGCTCGCGCACCTTCACGCTCGATGTCGCGCTCGTGCGCGCGCTCGGCGGCGGCTATCAGGCGAACGCCGCCGGCTCTGCCAATGCATCGGCCGCCACCCCGCCCGCCGCCACCACGAACCCGGAAACGAACCCGAAAAATCAAAGCTGATCCCAAGGACCAGAACATGTCTCAAAGCCATTCTTCCGCCGCCGACGCGCCGTCCGTACCGGCCACCGACCGTTCCACATTTGCCGGCGACAAGACGGCGACGGCTGCCCCGCCAGTTGCTCGCCGCCAGAAAATGTTCGGCTTGCTGGGCGTGGTTATCGTCCTGGTCGGCCTCGCTTACAGCGGCTACTGGTACTTCGTCGGCTCGCGTTACGTGTCGACTGATAACGCTTACACCGCTGCTGAAATCGCGTCGATCACGCCGTCGGTGAGCGGCATCGTGCAGAGCGTCGCCGCGGTCGATACGCAGCATGTCCGCAAAGGCGACGTGCTCGTCGTGATCGACGACACGGATGCTAAGCTCGCGCTCGAGCAGGCTGAAGCTGAAGTCGGACGCGCCGAGCGCAGGGTGCGCGGCTACCTCGCGACCGACGCGGGTCTCGCCGCCCAGGTGGACGCGCGCGCGGCCGACGAAGCGCGCATGAACGCGCAGATCGCGTCGGCCAAGGCCGACTTCGACCGCGCGGCGATCGACCTGAAGCGCCGCGAAGCGCTTGCGCATTCAGGTTCGGTCTCGGGCGAGGAACTCAGCAACGCGCAGACTTCGTTCACGAGCGCCCAGGCGGCGTTGATGGCGGCCCGAGCCGCCGCATTGCAGGCGCAGGCGAGCCGTGCGGCGGCGATTGGTTCACAGGGCGCCAACAAGGTGCTCTTCGTGGACACCACCGTCGACACCAATCCTGAAGTGCTGCTCGCGCGTGCAAAGCGGGATCAGGCCCGCGTCGATCTCGAGCGCACGGTGTTGCGCGCGCCGGTCGACGGCGTCGTCGCGCGCCGCCAGGTACAGGTGGGTCAGCGGGTCGAGCCGGGCGCGTCGCTGCTGTCCGTCGTGCCGGTGGATTCGCTGCACGTCGACGCGAATTTCAAGGAAGTTCAGCTCGACAAGGTGCGGATCGGTCAGCCCGTAGAGCTGACGTCCGACCTGTACGGCGGCAAGGTCGTCTACCACGGCAAGGTCGCGGGACTGGCCGGCGGCGCGGGCTCGGCGTTCGCGATGATTCCCGCGCAGAATGCGACCGGCAACTGGATCAAGGTGGTCCAGCGCCTGCCGGTGCGGGTGGCCATCGACGCGGCCGATCTGCGCGCGCATCCGCTGGGAGTCGGCCTGTCGATGGAAGCGACCGTCGATACGCGCCACGGCGGCGTTGACAACGCCACGCCCGCAAGCTGAGGCCGCGCCGACCATGTCTTCCAGCCAAACGCGGGATATCCCGTTGCCGCCACTCAGCGGCGGCATGCTGATCGGCGCGGCCCTGCTGCTGGCCGCGGCCAACTTCGTCGCGGTGCTGGACACGACGATCGCCAACGTGTCGGTGCCGACCATCTCCGGCGCACTTGGCGCGTCGTCCAGCCAGGGCACTTACGTCATTACGTCGTACGCGGTGGCCGAAGCGATCACCGTGCCGTTGACCGGCTGGCTGGCAAGCCGCTTCGGCACGGTGCGCGTGTTCATTACGTCGCTCATCATGTTCGGCCTGTGTTCGGCGCTGTGCGGCATGGCGACTTCGCTCGACATGCTGGTGCTGTTCCGCGTGTTCCAGGGACTCGCCGGCGGGCCGCTGATGCCGCTGTCGCAAACGCTGCTGCTGCGCATTTTCCCGAAAGAGAAAGCGGCCGCGGCGATCGGCTTGTGGAGCATGACGACATTGGTCGCGCCGGTCATGGGCCCGATCCTCGGCGGCGTGATCTGCGACCGGATGCACTGGGCGTACATCTTCTACATCAACGTTCCAGTCGCGCTGATCTGCGGATATCTCGGATGGCGTTTGCTCAAGCGCTACGAGACGAGCCTGATGCGCGTTCCAATCGACGCCGTGGGTCTCGCGCTGCTGGTCGTGTGGGTCGGTGCGCTGCAAATTTTGCTCGACGAAGGCAAGGATCACGACTGGTTCGCATCGACGGAAATCCGCGTGCTCGCGATCACGGCGGTGATCGGCTTTGCGTCGTTCCTGATCTGGGAGCTGACGGACCGTCACCCCGTCGTCGATCTACGGGTGTTCCGTCATCGTGGCTTTAGCGCTAGCGTGGTCACGATCACGCTGGCGTTCGGCGCGTTTTTCGGCGCGACAGTGCTGACGCCGTTGTGGTTGCAGAACTACATGGGCTACACGGCGACGTGGGCGGGGTGCGCCACGGCGATGACCGGCATCCTCGCCGTGCTCTCGGCGCCGCTCGCGGCCAACCTGTCGTCCAGATTCGACGGCCGCTGGCTGGTGTTCGCCGGCGTGATGTGGCTCGGCGCGATCACGTTGTTGCGCACGCATGCGAACACCGACATGACTTTCTGGCAGGTGGCGTTGCCGCTGCTGCTGCAAGGCGTCGGCTTGCCCTTCTTCTTCGTGCCGCTCACGGGTCTTGCGCTGAGCAGCGTCGAGGAACCTGAAACCGCATCGGCGGCGGGGCTCATGAATTTTTGCCGGACCTTTGGCGGCGCGATTGCGACGTCGCTGGTCAATACGGGTTGGGAAGACCGGACCAAGTATAACCGTGCGGAATTGTCGGGACTCGTCGATCAGGCCGGCCACTTCTCGACCATGCTGAAGAATTCCGGCTGGAGCGCGAGTCAGGCACAGGCACAGATCAGCGACGTGGTGCAGTCGCAGGCCGTGATGCTCGCGACCAATCAGCTCTTCACGATTGCAGGGGCGTGCTTCATTTTCGCCGCGCTGGCGGTCTGGCTGGCGCCGAAACCGACGCGGGTCGCGGATACGTCACAGGCGCACTGAAGGTGAGGTGCATGAGGATGCACTACGGGCGCACGGAAGCCGCGTGCTTTCTTCGTCCTCGCGCGGAATTCGCAAGCCGTCATCAACAGGGAACGGTTATGTCCAACGCAACACGCATTGTCATCGTCGGCGGCGGCATCGCCGGCATTCTGCTCGCCACGCGGCTTGGCAACCATTTTGCGCATTCGCACGAGGTGTCCGTGACGCTGATCGATAGCAGCCACACGCACATCTGGAAGCCGATGCTGCATACCATCGCGGCCGGCACGCGCGATGTGAAACAACAACAGGTGAGCTACCTCGCGCATGCGAGTGCACACCGCTTCGCCTGGCAGCCAGGCGAGATGTGCGGACTGGACCGGGAGCGCAAGGAAGTCCTGCTCAATGAAGTCAGGACGCCCGAAGGCGAACTGGTGCTGGAGGCACGAGCGGTTCCGTACGACGTGCTGGTGCTGTCATTGGGCAGTCGGGCAAACGACTTCGGTGTTCCCGGCGTCAGGCAGCACTGTCATTTCATCGACAGCCAGAAGCAGGCCGAAGCCTTCAACGGCGTGTTGCGAGCGCGCATGCTGCGTGCGGCGGTCCGGGACGAAAGACTGCGCGTTGCAATCGTCGGCGCCGGCGCCACCGGCGTCGAGCTCGCCGCCGAATTGAGCCGGGTGCTCGAAATCGCGCAAGGATACGGCGATTTGACGCTGCGTAGCCGGCTGAGTCTCACGCTACTCGAAAGCGGCCCGCGCGTGCTCGCCTCGTTTCCGCCGGCGATTTCCGCATCGACCCAGCAGCAGCTCGAACACATCGGCTTTAGCGTACTGACTTCGGCGCGCGTCACGGCGGCGCAGGAGGCAGGATTCCGGCACGGCGACGACCGCCTGGTGAAGGCGGATCTCATGGTGTGGGCCGCGGGCGTTAAGGCGCCGGACTTCATGAGCGAGCTGGCCGGGCTGGAGACCAATCGCGCGAATCAGATCGTGATCGATGCAACGCTTCAGTCGACCCGCGACGACCGGGTGTTCGCGCTCGGCGATTGCGCGAGCTTGACGCCTGATAACCATGAGCGTCCGTTACCGCCCACCGCACAAGTGGCCACGCAACAGGCCGAGCATCTGGCACGTCATCTACCTGCCTGGCTCGCTGGCGTGCCGATGCCGGAATTCGCGTTTCGGGACTTCGGCTCGCTCGTATCGCTGAGCGACTACGGCGCATTCGGCACACTGGGCCGATTTGGCCTTTTGCCCGGCGGCTTCATTCGTGGGCGGTTTGCGCAACTGAGCCACGCCATGCTTTATCGACGCCATCAGCAGGCGCTTCACGGTTTCGGAAGGGCGGCGCTGATGTGGACAGCCGAGCAGATCAACGGACTGGTCCAGCCGAAGATCAGGCTGAGTTGACGACGCATTGCCCGCATTAGCGCAGCGGCCAGCCATGCCGCGACCAGACGGATCAGCCATGATGAACGACGACGACACAGGACGTTCCCGCGCAATGTGGGACGAAATGACGATGCTCCACACGAGCGTCTGCGCGATTCGCAAGGCGCAGGGCAAACGCAATCCGTCCGACTGCGAAGCAAACACCGCCGAATACGAAAAGGTGGTGAACGAGTACGTGAACGACCTCGAATGCGCGATGCGCATTGCCTGGCGGGACGGCCGGGTGAACAACCAGCGACGCTGACAGCCGACTCCCGTGTGCGTCCCCAGCTATGAATCTCTTTCAAGCCATGCAGGTCTTCGTCCAGGTCGCCGATTGCCGGAGCTTCGTGCAGACGGCGGAGCGGCTCTGCACGTCGACGTCCGTCGTCACGCGCCATGTATCGAGCCTGGAAAAACATCTCGGCATCCGTCTCTTTCAGCGCACCACGCGCAAAGTCGTGCTGACCCAGGCGGGCGCTGAGTACGCTGACGGCTGCCGGGACCTCCTGAAACAACTCGAAGAAGCCGAATCCCGCGCGACGACGGAGCAAATGGAATTGAGCGGTGAGATTCGCATCGTTGCATTGGGCAGCTTTTCGCTTTTGCAGCTCACCCCGCTCTTCGCGGACTACCAGGCAAGGTTTCCGCGAGTGAACCCCAACGTCACGCTGACGGAGCGGCGTGTCGACATGCTCGAAGGGGGCTTCGACGTGGGGATCGTGAGCGAGCAGATGGTCCGCTCCGAAACATTGATCGTGCGGCGGCTGATCAGTTCGTTCGCCATTCCGGTAGCGTCGCGCGATTATCTTGCCCAGGCGGGCAATCTGAAAACGCCTGCGGACCTGAGGAAATGCAGGGTGATTTCAGTACCCACCGACGGCGCTCAGCAAGAGTGGGTCTTCGTTGACCGTGAGGAAAACGAAGAAGTCGTAACTGTTCGACCGTCGATGACCGTCAACAGCCTCGTGATGCAAATGCAGTCAGCGCTCAACGGCATGGGCATTGCCCTGCTGCCCTACGAGCTGGTTGCGGATGCGGTTCGTGCAAAGACGCTTGTCCACGTTCTTGACGAATTTTCGCTCCGCAATACGGACGTGGCCGTTTCGCTCGTGTATCCGAGTCGGGACTTCGTGCCACGGAAGGTGAGGGAGTTCATAGACCTCGTGGTTAGCCATTTCGGTTGATGCGAGAGGTCGGGATTTGTCGACGACAGTGGCGAGCAGCGCAAGCCGCATCCCGTTCGTGAGATTGAGTCAATTCCGACGCTTCACATGCCGCTGCCGTTCAGCCACGATCATGAGGTGAACCACGGCGGTGCGCGCGTAGACAGTGTCGAGGTGTTTCCAAACGCTCCGGGGATAGATGTAGGCAGCTTGGGCCACTGAGCGGCCGCGCCCAAAGGGACGGCCGATTAGCCGGTCCGGGAATTCGGGGAGATGACCTGTGACCTCAATGCGAGGCCAACTGGGTGCTCGCGCGCGGGGTTTATACGGTGGCGCTCGAATTGTGGGAGCAGTGGGAGTCTTGCAGGCAATGGGCCGCTTACCACCTTCGTCGGAAAGTCGACGAATGGCTTCGTTTATGTGCGGACCGCTGTCGCAGTGTGCCGAGCTAAACACATCTCACGTAATGCGTTCGGAATGTACGCGCACGAGCGGGGCCTCCAGTGGGACATCTCCGAAACGCAGCGCAAAATGCTTCTTGCTGTCGAATAGACCGTCGAAGCAGTATATTGAGCTGGTGAGTTCACGGTCGTCGCTCAGGTTGATTGACAGCCGCGCGGCCGAGCGGAAGGCGGCACCGTAAAGAGTTGGGCGTGGAGAGACGACATGGCAGCGGAATGGCCTCGGCACCATGCGCCTTACCGCAGGTGTGAAGACATCAGCCGTGGTGAACTTTCAGCGCGAGGTTATGGGCCGCGTGCGGCGCCCCCACAGCACAAATGCAGAAAGTGCCAGGAAGATCAGGTTAACGGGTGTCACGGCGATCTCGCCCCTCGCCGCATGAAACACTAGCGCACACACCTGAAGTACGACGCAGCCGAGCGCCGCCAATACGGTAAGCCCCGGACGGATCCGCAGCAGGGCGGGCAGGAATATGCCAACGCCACCGGCGATGTCGACGACACCGAGCGTGCGTACGACGATTCCGGGCAACTGTCCGGTCCATGGCCACATGGCAGAAAGTTCGGGAATCGGTTTTGACAACTTGATCCATCCGATCACTACGAAACCGACAAAAATGAGGGCTTGGGCGATCCAGATGCCTATATTCAGGAGACTGCCGGAACGGGAAGTCTCAACGGTGGAGGAGGGTGGCATTGTTGATGTTCCTTTCAATGTAGTTAGGAAAACAAAATTAATAAACATGTAAGACCAAGCTTAGATGCGCGATGGAACCGATGGGCTAAAAGCGACGAGGCATCAGCAAAGCCCTGGTGCACCGAGATTCCCAAAGCGGAAACTCGATGCGGTGATCCCGCCGGCAAAGTCAGTCTGATGGTAGGTCACTGCACCCGGTTCGTTGGCGGCAGCACCGACTGCGACCATCAGCGGGATTAGATGGTCTTCCCGCGGGTGAGCGGCACGGGCGCAGGGGGCCCGTGCCCACCCGATCAATCGCTTTGTCCGCTCATCAGGGGATGCGTCGATTAGCGTTTGCTGCAGCCAGGCATCGAACAGGCGCGACGGTTCATATCCGCTGGAATCCCGCATGGCGCTGAGGTTGTGATAGCTGAGGCCGCTGCCGACGATCAGAACGCCCTCGTCGCGTAGCGACGCGATCGCCCGCCCAACCGCAAGGTGGAGCTCAGGGTCAAGCAGCGAATCGAGCGAAAGCTGCACAACCGGAATGTTCTCATCCGGGCAGAGCGGCTTCATGATGCTAAAGGTGCCATGATCGAATCCACGCGTCGGGTCGAGCTTCGCCTGGATGCCGGCGTCCATGAGTAGGTCGCGCACGCGTTGTGCCAACTCAGGTGAGCCCGGTGCGGCGTAGCTGATGCGATAGAGGTATTCGGGGAATCCGTAATAGTCGTAGACCATGCCGGGCCGGGCATCGGATGAAATTGAAAAGCCTTGTTCTTCCCAGTGGCCGGAAACCACGAGTATTGCCTCCGGCATGTCGCCCAATTCGGCACGCATTTCGACCAGCGATTGTTCCAGCTTGTCGTAGTAGCTACGGAAATCTCCAGTCATCCAGGGCCACGGGCCACCGCCATGACTGATGAAGTATGTGGGAAGACGGTGGATATTCATCGGGAGACTTTGCGACGGAATAACGGAGAAAGCTGCTGACGACATCTAGCCAGCAGACTATCATTTCCCGGTGGTTAAACAATCGGCATTTTATTGAAGCATGATTTCCTGAAAGTTGATGATCAATGGACACACTTCTGAGCTTGCGGGTGTTCTGCACGGTGGCAGAGCATAAGAGCTTTACGGCTGCCGCCAGTCGCCTTGGCTTATCACCCGCGATGGCCAGCAAGCACCTGCATCATCTGGAGAGTCGGGTCGGCGCCCGACTCCTGAACCGGACCAGCCGCAATGTCAGCCTGACCGAAACAGGCCGGCTCTATTTCAGCCAGATCCGACCGATGCTAGAGGGGCTTGATGAGGTCGAGGCGGCAGTGAGCAATGTGACGGTGACCCCGCGTGGAACATTGAAACTGAGTGCGCCTGTGTGGGCTGCCAACACTCTCGTTGCTCGCGTACTTGCCGAATATCATCAGCGCTATCCCGATGTGTCTTTGGACGTGGATTTGAGCGGCCGCATCGTCAATCTGGTGGATGAGGGTTTTGATCTCGCCTTGCGGGCAATGACGTCCGCGCGCCTCGATCCTGGACTTGTCGCCCGCCCGTTGATAGACGTTCCTTTTCATTTCGTGGCTTCACCCGCCTATCTGGAGCGAGCCGGTCGGCCAGCAGCGTTGAGCGATCTCAACGGCCATTCGTTGCTTATGTATAGCGGCATCAACTTCAGCGGGAGCTTGATCCTCAAGGGACGGGACGGCGAGGAAGCGGTGAAGTTTCGTTCCGTCATGCGCAGCGAGAACGAAACCCTGCTGCACCTGGCTGCTTTGGAAGGCATGGGGCTAGTTTTCTTGCCGGCATGGATGACGCAATCTGATATCGCCAAAGGCACTCTAGAGCATGTTCTGGTCGACGAAGTACAGTTCGGAACAACCCTGCATGCAGTCTATCCGAGCCGTAAGTACCTCTCCGCCAAGGTTCGTACTTTCATAGATTTCCTTTCCTCCCGATTGAATGATCTCCATCGGAATTGATGGCGAACACGAGGTTTTCAGCATGCAGTTCGATGAGACTTAATTCAACACCGGTGACGTCACGCAGCTACTGAAGGTACGAAAGAACCCGGCGCCGAGGCCCGAAACGTGCGGGTTTGATATCTGCGAAATCGGCTGGCCGGATTTGGTCGACGAGAGAAGCTGTAAATCCACGACTGCCGGATGGCGTGTGCGTGCGACGATGCGGTCGTCCACCAACTCCGATCCGCCGGGAATGGAGATTACATCGCGGCCGAGCTGTGTCTGGATGAAAAGGGCTGGGCCAGGAAATGGCCGGGTTGTCCGTCGACGACTGGATTGCGCGTTCCTCCACCGCCACGATGATCTTCACACTGTATTGCCTCCTGTTTTTGGGGTTCTGAGCCTGCGCCCATTCAAGGTCAATAGCCTGCGCGGGTGGGCTCGGCATTTTCGCCCGGTGAAGTTCCGAATGCGGCGGCGAGTCGCCTGGTCTCGGTGCCGAGCAACGATGTGTCGACACCGACTGCGACAAACTGCGCGCCAGCGGCGATGTAGCGCCTTGCCAGATCCGGGTCGGCACACAGGATGCCAGGCGCCTTTCCGTGTTTACGAATGACAGCCAACGCCGCTTCGATACGTGCAACGACGTTTGGGTGAGTCGCTTGCCCGAGATACCCCATCGATGCTGACAGATCAGCCGGCCCGATGAATACTCCGTCCACATCTGCAACCGCGCAGATTTCATCGAGTTGCTCCAACGCCGCAAGCGTCTCGACCTGGATGAGCAGACATATTCGATCGTTTGCTTCATGCAGGTAGTTCGGAAATCGGCTCCAGCGGGAGGAACGGGCGATACCGCTTCCGACTCCGCGGATTCCTTTCGGCGGGTAGCGTGTTGCCCGGACAAGCTCTTGCGCTTGCGCCGCTGACTCGACCATTGGAATTAACAGCGTGGTTGCACCAATGTCGAGTACTTGTTTGATCAGCGTTGGACTGCCCTCTGGCAGACGTACTACGGGGTGGGACGGGTAGGGAGCGACACTTTGCAGTGTTGCGAGCGTTGTGCGCAGGTCCAATGGTGCGTGTTCACCGTCGATCAGCAGCCAGTCGAATCCGCTTCCTGCACAAAGTTCAGCGCTGTACGGATCGGCAAGCGCGAGCCAGAGCCCAATCAGGGTTTCACTGGAGGAAAGGCGTTTCTTGAAAAGGTTTGTAGGTGTATCCATGGAAGCATCATCCCGTGCCGGGCGAGGTGCATTACATGCCTTTACGCATTGCATATGCCGCCGCCAGGTAAAGCAGGCCGCGTTTGTGGAAAGAACAAGATTCGCGGATGACCACCAGGATGGGCAAGTATCTCTTCGAGATGACCGGTGTCTTGAAACGAGAAGGCCCTCCGTAGGTTTCTCGTCGCCGGTCGGATCCGCACATCCGTGTCCGCGGCGTCTTTCCCGGCCCTGCGATTTCCCCCGCCACCGTTCAGGATGGGCAGCCGCACAAGGGAATCACGCCGCCCTCATGCGCGGCGTCGCTCCGGCGCTCACCGCGTGCATTTCGCTTGGCGCTGCATCGGAGTGCATTCCGCTGCTATTGGTCAAAGATCCAAAACGAGTTTTGGGCTTCTTGACCGTGAGCAGCACGGCGTGAACTGCTCGCCGAGCGCCTGCTCTTCGACGGTAAGGAACATGTCCCGGTGCTCAGGTGTGCCTTCCAGCACACGTGTGAGGCAGGCGCCACAGACTCCCTGCTCGCAGGATGTTGGCACGCTAACGCCGTGGGCGGAAAGCGCCGCGACCACAGTCTGGTCCGCATCCACACGGATCACTTTGCCCGTCGAAGCTATCTGTACGTCGAAGCTGCCATCGGCGCTCGTATCAAGGGGCGCGGCCGCGAAATATTCGCGATGCAGACGTTCCTCCGGCCATCCCGTCGCCCTCGCAATCCCGAGCGACCAGTCCATGAAACCTGTTGGTCCGCAGACATAGAGATGCGCTTGGGAACGCGTCCGTTCGAGCACTGCGGTCAGATCGAGCTTCTGGGACGGGGGACCGTCGTCGTAGTGAACGTGCACGACCCCCGCAAACGGGGAGGCGCAAATACGTTCAGAGAAGGCCGTGCGTTCCGCGGAGCGCGTGCAGTAGTGGAGTTCGAATGAGGAACCGACACTCGCCAGCCGCTCTGCCATGCAAAGCAGCGGCGTAATGCCGATGCCACCTGCCAGCAACACGGTGTGATGCGCATCGTGTACCAGTGGAAAATGGTTCTTCGGGTCGCTGACGCGAATGATCTGGCCAACTTCAAGTGCGTGCATTGCGACGGATCCACCGCGCGAATGTGTGTCGCGGAGTACGGCGATCTGGTAGCGATGCGTCTCAGTCGGGTTGTTGCACAGCGAATATTGACGCGTCAGCCCGGCGGGCAGTTGCACATCAATATGTGCGCCGGCAGAAAACGGAGGAAGTGTATCGCCGTCAATGGCAGTCAATTCGAAACTGCAGATGTCAAGAGCTTCCATCACCTTGGAGACGACGCGCACAGCGCGTGTTACTGCGTCCATGTCAAAACTCCTGATTGATAACCCGGTACCGTGAAGGAGGACCGGCGGGTCGAGTCTCTAGGTAGGGTCACGAACTGCTCTGAGCTTCACTCATACGGAGTCGCGTGCTGGGCCGACGGAAGATGACGCGCTCCCGCTATCCGCATCCCGTGCAACTGATCTCCGCAGCAAGTCATTTTTATAAACGAAACG
This sequence comes from Paraburkholderia steynii, assembly GCF_900100565.1. Taxonomy (NCBI): domain Bacteria; kingdom Pseudomonadati; phylum Pseudomonadota; class Betaproteobacteria; order Burkholderiales; family Burkholderiaceae; genus Paraburkholderia; species Paraburkholderia steynii. The sequence goes on from NZ_FNDI01000018.1 coordinate 101,305, forward strand.
AAACGTATCGCAATATAAGTGAGTCGCGTTGTTGGCGTCACCGGGATTTACCCTGGCTCCCGGGTGGTGGCGGCATCAGCTTGGGATGTGCCACGGAAACGGTCTGACGGATGTACGTTAATTTTGCCATCTCAGGTAGGGGCGGCGCATCGCCGCGTTTGGCAAATCTGCGTCAGAACACAGGAGCGTATCGTCCCGGAATCACACTTGCACATAGAAAATCCTTAGGCTAAAGTGAAACGATACGAATCGTTTAATAAATATATTCCCCAACTGATGGCGGTTCGCCCCCGCCAGCTGATTTGACGCAGTGATGTCGTGTGTGTTGAAAGATGATCGCGCCGCAGAGCGCGGGATGTCGGATGCCGAGTCTGTGGCCGGTGCGATATCAGAGGGAAAGACATCAATCTTCTAACAATGGAGTGAGACATCGTGGCAACGCTGAATATTGCGGAAAGCATCGCGGAAACTCGTAACTATCCCTACAACTGCTGGTGGGTTGCCGGATTCGGAAACGAGGTGGGGCGTTCGCTGCTGGCTCGCTGGCTTCTCGATACGCCCGTGGTGCTCTTTCGGCAGCAGGACGGCACCGTCGCAGCGCTTGAGGACCGATGCCCGCACCGCCAGGCCCCCCTTTCACTCGGCCGGCTTCGCGGCGACACCGTCGAATGCGGGTACCACGGTATCTGCTTTGATGCCACGGGTCGCTGCGTGCGCGTGCCATCTGCGGATGCCGCGCCTTCTTTCTCTGCCAGGCACTTTCCGGTGAAAGAGGTTGGCCCGTTTGTTTGGGTCTGGCTTGGGGACGCATCGATGATTGGTTCGGCGCCGCCGCCGCCCGAACTGCCCTGGATGACTGACCCGACGTTTGCGACCCGTTCTGGTCAGATGGAAATTTCAGCCAACTACATGTTGCTGAAAGAAAACGTGCTGGATCTGACGCACTTCGGGTATGTACATGCGTCGACATTCCAGATTGAAGACTGGACCAATCCACCCGAAGTAAGCGGTGACGGCGAAACCGTCGGTTACCGGCAGCGCTTCGTGAACAAGCCGCTTGCGCCGGGCTATGCGATGTCGCTTGGCGTGCCTCCCGGCACACCGTGGAATCGCGAACACCGCGGATCATTCCTGTCGCCGGCGCTACAGGAAGGTTGTGTGGACTTCCAGGATCCGTCGCAACCCGAACGCGCGCCAGCCCGTTTCCGCGTTGCACATGCCACAACGCCGGTTGATCAGTCCCACATGCTGTACTTCTGGGTCATCGCCCGGGATTTCGCCACTGTGCCGGAAGCGATGGATCATCTGGTCGGGGCGATCCGTACAGGCTTTGACGAAGACCGCGTTGTGCTTGAAGCAATCCAGGCGCAGTCAAGCCGTGGACCGCGTCGTGTAAGCACTGGCGAGCGAAGTGTCAAGGCCGACGCTGCGGGCATCCAGGCACGCCGCATTGTGGCGCGCTGGATGGAACGCGAAGTGTAATGAGTGCGCTCGTCGCGCAGATGTCGCGCCTACTACAAAGCAAAGCGGTTTAGACGCAGGCAGACGCTGCCGGAATCGGCACGCTAATAACCCGAGGAGACAACAGCATGGAGTATCTGCTCAACACATGGTACATGGCTGGCTGGGGTAGTGAGCTTGAAAAGGGTGTAATGCTGGCGAGAAAACTGCTCGACCAGCCAGTCGTGATGTTCCGCGATGCCGCCAATGTGGCTCATGCGCTGCATGACCGATGCCCGCACAGATTCGCGCCGCTGTCTTGTGGTCGTTTATTGGCAGAGAAAGGTGCGGTGCAATGTGGATATCATGGGCTGGAGTTTGATGGCGCCGGGCAGTGTGTCCTCAATCCGCACGGAGATGGGAAGATTCCTGCCGCTGCGAAGGTACGCTCGTACCCTCTCGTCGAACGGTACAGTGTGTTGTGGATCTGGATGGGAGATCCAGGGCGGGCTGACCCGGCCAGCATCCCGGACTTCTCCTGTATGGATCCGGAGAACTGGTACGTCGGTAAGGCATATCTACGACCTCGCGCAAACTACCGGCTCGAGGTCGACAATATCCTCGATCTGTCCCATATCGAATTTCTCCACCCCGATTCGCTGGGCAGTCAGTCGGTGAGGCATGCACAAACGGAGGTCCGCCAGGAGGGCGACTACGTGTGGTCGATGCGCTTCATCGAGAACGAAGTGCTGCCCGACTCGGCCTGCGATCAGTTTGGTGTTCCGCGTGGCCTGCGCGTTGATCGCTGGCTTGATGTACGGTGGAGTGCGCCCTCGAACCTGCTGCTGCTGGGCGGTGGAACGCCCACCGGACGTCCTCGCATCCAAGCAGTGGGCCTCAATTTTACCAACCCGCACCTGTTCACTCCCGAGACGCAGAGTACGTCCCATTATTGGTTTTCGATGTGTCAGCCGAAAGCGGGTGGGGCACAAGCCCGGGAAATCGCCGAGCGTGTCGTCGAGACGTTCGCCAGCACATTCGATCGGGAGGACACGCCGATGCTCGAGAGGCAGCAGGAGTCTATCGGCGACGATGAGTTCTGGTCGCTCAAGCCGGTATTGCTGGTTGGCGATGCCGCAGGTGTGCGGGTGAGACGCCTGCTGGATAACCTGATCCAGTCCGAACTGACGCACCGGCAACTTCAGGTGACGAACTGATCTTCGCGCCGCCCGGCGCGTATACGTTGTCAACAGCGCAGGGCTCATCTGATCTGTGATTCAGACAGGATTGAAATGAAAACAAAAGCAGCAATCGCATGGAAGGCAGGCGCACCGTTGACGATCGAAGAAGTCGACCTCGAAGGTCCGCGCGCGGGTGAAGTGCTGATCGAAGTGAAGGCAACGGGCATCTGCCACACCGACTACTACACGCTGTCGGGTGCCGATCCGGAAGGCATCTTCCCGGCGATCCTCGGCCATGAAGGCGCGGGCGTCGTCGTTGATACCGCTCCGGGCGTCGGCACGCTGAAGAGGGGCGATCACGTGATTCCGCTCTACACGCCCGAGTGCCGGCAATGCAAGTTCTGTCTGTCGCGCAAGACGAACCTGTGTCAGGCGATCCGCTCGACCCAAGGCAAGGGCCTGATGCCCGATGCGACGTCGCGCTTCTCGCTCGACGGCAAGCCTTTGTTCCACTACATGGGCACGTCCACGTTCTCGAACTACATCGTGGTGCCGGAGATCGCCGTCGCGAAGATCCGCGAAGACGCACCGTTCGACAAGGTCTGCTAGATCGGCTGCGGTGTGACGACGGGTGTCGGCGCTGTCGTCTATTCGGCCAAGGTCGAGGCGGGCGCGAATGTCGTCGTGTTCGGTCTGGGCGGCATCGGCCTGAATGTGATCCAGGGCGCCAAAATGGTAGGTGCTGACAAGATCATCGGTGTCGATATCAATCCGGGCCGCGTCGAACTCGCGAAGAAGTTCGGCATGACGCACTTCATCAACCCGAAGGAAGTCGAGAACGTCGTCGATCACATCGTGCAGCTGACGGAGGGCGGCGCGGACTATTCGTTCGAGTGCGTCGGTAATACGACGCTGATGCGCCAGGCGCTCGAGTGTACGCACAAGGGCTGGGGCCAGTCGTTCATCATCGGCGTGGCGGCGGCGGGCGAAGAGATCAGCACGCGGCCGTTCCAGCTGGTCACGGGCCGTCAGTGGAAGGGCTCGGCGTTCGGCGGCGCGCGCGGCCGCACCGATGTGCCGAAGATCGTCGACTGGTACATGGAAGGCAAGATCAATATCGACAATCTGATCACGCACCACCTGAAGCTCGACCAGATCAACGAAGGCTTCGATCTGATGAAGAAGGGCGAGTCGATCCGCTCGGTCGTCATCTACTAAAGGAGTGGCGCGATGCTCGAACTGATCGAATCGCACGCGTCGTTCGGCGGCACGCAGCGTATCTACAAGCATGAGTCGAAGGCGATCGGTTTGCCGATGCGCTTTTCGGTCTTCATGCCTGAAGCGGCGCCGCAGAAGAAGGTGCCGGCGCTGTTTTTCCTTGCCGGGTTGACCTGTACCGAAGAGACGTTCCCCATCAAGGCAGGCGCGCAACGCTTCGCCGCGCAACGCGGCATCGCGCTGATCTCGCCGGATACCAGTCCGCGTGGCGCGGGCGCGCAGGGCGAGACGGATGCGTGGGACTTCGGCGTCGGCGCGGGCTTCTATGTCGACGCGACGCAGGCGCCCTGGTCGAAGCACTATCGGATGTACTCGTACGTGCGGGACGAACTGCGAGAGACTGTCGTCAACGAATTACCTGTCGACGGCGCGCGGCTCGGCATCTTTGGGCATTCGATGGGGGGCCATGGTGCGTTGATGCTCGCGCTGCGCAATCCGGACATCTTTCGGTCGGTGTCGGCGTTCGCGCCGATTGCCGCACCGATGCGCTGTCCGTGGGGCGAGAAGGCGTTCAATGGCTATCTGGGCGCGGATCGCGAAGCGTGGAAGCAGTACGACGCGAGCGAACTCGTCGGTAGGTCAACGCGCAAGTTTCAGGAAGGAATCCTGGTCGATCAAGGACTGGCCGACCAGTTTCTCGCGCAGCAACTGAATCCTGAAGTGTTCGAAGTAGCATGCGAAGCTGCACGCCAGCCTCTGACACTACGCCGGCACGAAGGCTACGATCATGGCTTCTTCTTCATTCAGAGCTTCATCGAAGATCATATCCGGCATCACGCCCGAGTCCTGCGGGCGCTGTGAGGTCTTGACTAGTTCACGAACGCTGAAATGAACCAAGCGTTTTCTTTGCGCCCGATATTCTTAGGCTACCAATGAACAGACGGCCGGCGATATAAGAGCAATACTGATGTCGTCGGATCGATCATGTCGATGCAGAACCTAGCGCAGGCGTTTCACGTTTCACACACCCATGCGGCTACGGAAGCGCGCCTGCTCCCCTTATCCTCGATCAGCTGATCCATCACAACGACGCTCGCATCGCATGTTGCGCTGACTGAAGACGCGACAAGCCGCGGCTGCACCCGTCTCGACATCGCTTCTTCGCCTTTTTACTTGTTTCCGGTTTTTAAGATACGAGCCGAATCGTTTCAGTACGTGGGGTTTTTCCTACGCGAATAAGGCCGTTCAGCGAGCAAATTGGGCTTGTCCGCAAAACCTGATCGGCATATTATGATCCACATCGTATCGATATTGATCCGACGTGATGTGGTTGCTGGCCGCTGCACGTCTTTGCGGTAAAACGCCAGTGTGCTGTACAGGGGATAACAATGAATCGCAGCAGGCGTAAAACTAACACAATGGCTGCATCGTTTGTTGCTCGGAAGCAGCAGTAGGCGGTGAGGCGCATGCGCTGAAAAAGGGCCTGCGATTGTGGCTGGAAGTGGTTGATCTCAAGCGGGACAAGGGGGGGCTGAGTGGTAGCCGGTTGTTGTTTGAAGGTTTTAAGTATTGTGATAAATATTTTGTAATCCAAATTAATGTTGCGATCTGCAACGAAAATATCAAGGAGACAGTCATGCATCGGAGGTGCGTTGTCGGGACGGCGACCGCAGTAGCGTCGAGCCTTATGTTTGCGGTATCGGCCCATGCGCAAAGTAGCATCACGCTATATGGTATTGCGGACACTGGTCTCCTCTACTTGAGCAAGACCTTAAATCTGGCTACGGGTGGCGACGGTGGGAAGTTTGTGGGCTTGCAGAACGCAGGCATTGCTCCATCGCTATTTGGACTCAGGGGAGCAGAGGATCTTGGCGGAGGGCTCCAGGCAGAGTTCAATCTTCAAAGTGGGATCGACCTCACCAATGGAGGCTTCAACAATTCGAACGGCAATCTTTTTGGCCGGGAAGCATACGTGGGATTGAAAGGAGGGTTCGGCGAAGTCAAGGCTGGTCTCCAGTTCTCTCCATTCTTTCAGTCAATCTGGGACCTTGATCCGCGAGCTTTTTCTGAGTTCGGAAGTATCATCGGGATCTACGCAAATAATGTCACTGCAACAGGTGCATTCAACTCAAACGCGATTTCGTATACGAGTCCGGTCATCGCGGGACTGCAAGCCAGCGCGATGTTCGGGTTCGGCGGTGTGGCCGGAAACTTCCAGTCTGGCCGTCAGTATTCGGCGAGTCTGAGGTATCAATGGAGCGGACTGACACTGAGCGCTGCATTTTATGACGGAAATCCCGGGGGATCGGTAAACACCGTGCCGCCGAGCAACGTTGGATTCGAAGGCCGGATGCTTGCCGCGGCGTACAAATTCGGTTCGGTTACCGCAAAGGCGTCATTTACCAGTTTCAAGGTCGAAGGCGGACCGAGCAATAACGTCTACGGTGGTGGTCTCGATTTCCTTGCTTTGCCACAGTTGGATCTAAATGGCGGTGTGTGGTATGTCAGCGATCGCAATGACACATCGAGTCACTCGCTGATGGGCGCTCTGGGAGCAACGTATTTTCTGTCGAAGGCAACTGGCCTTTACGCTCAGGTAGGCATAGTGAACAATCATGGCAAGGCGAACCTTGGTTTGACTCCTGCCGTTGGTCTGACTTCCCTGTTTGCTCCGTCTGGGACCACAACCGGGGCCACCATCGGGATAATGCATATGTTCTGACCTCTCTGTTCACGGGGGGGGGGGATTGGGCGCCGGTCATCGTCATTCGGCAAGCGACACGGGCCGCCAGCATGAACGCAAATTCACGAGTCGTCGTCTATCTCTGGGTAGCGGTCGAACGTCAGTTTGACCAGCTGGCGCAGCCAGATGTTGGCGGGATCGTCGTGGAACCGTGGGTGCCAATGCTGGCGAAGTGCGAAGGGCGGTAAGGGTACGGGTGGAGGAATGATCCTGACCGTGCCCAGTTTTGCGAAGACGTTTCCCAGTTCGAGCGGGACGGTAGCGATCAGGTCTGGCTGTGCATGGATAAGATGCGGGACCACCAGAAAGTGTGGTGTGGTCAGAAAGACTTTCCGTTTGATGCCGTATTCTTCGAACGCGCTGTCGTAGGCTGCGCTCGCTCGCCCCGTCAAAGAGACGACGATCTGCGGCGCATGCTCAAACTGAGCACGGCTGATAGTCGTGCCGATAGTCTTGTTGTGCACGCTGACCATCGTGACGAACGTATGCAGAAAGAGTTGCTGCTGATACAGGCCGTCCGGGGCCGTGCGAACCGAGCCTAGCGCGAGATCGGCTTCTCCGGCGGCGAGCGTCGCCTCAATGTGCTCCAGGGGAACCTGGACAGAGCGTACCGTGCAATGGGGCGCGACTTTGCGCAGGCAACTAACAAGAGGTGGCAGAAAGACGAGTTCTCCCATGTCGGTCATGCATATCACGAATGTACGGCGTGCCGTCGCGGGATCGAAGCTCGCCTGCGAGACAACTCGCTCCCTCAATGCAGTCATCACTTCGGTGATCGTTGTGCCCATCTGTACGGCCTTTTGTGTCGGCTCCATACCGGCCGGTGTTTTTACAAACAGCGGATCGTCGAAGAACGTTCTCAGTCGATTGAGCGCGTGGCTCATGGCGCCCTGCGACAGCCCGACTTCAGCTGCCGCGCGCGTGACACTGCGCTCGCGCAACATCGCGTCAAAGAGGACCAGCAGATTCAGGTCGAGGTCACGTATATGCATGGCACGCATTCGTCGAATTAATCCCATTAGATTGACGCATCATCGGTGCGATTCTATCGTTGCATGACGCATTGAGAAAGCAAATCGTAGAACTAAACAGGAGACAATCGATGTTCATCCGGAACACGTGGTACGTGGCCGCCTGGTCACACGAAGTGGAAAGCGAGAAGCTGTTCTCCCGTACCATCATTAACACGCCCGTCATGCTGTACCGCAAGGAGTCCGGCGAGGTTGTCGCACTCGCGGATCGATGCTGTCATCGCGGTGCGCCGCTCTCGCTTGGGCGGCGCGAAGGTGATTGCGTGCGTTGCCTGTATCACGGGCTTAAGTTCGACAGTCAAGGGGCGTGTGTCGAGGCACCCGCACAGGGCAGAATTCCGCCCCAGGCAAAGGTGAAGCAGTTCCCAGTGGTGGAACAACACCGCTGGATCTGGATCTGGATGGGTGCGCCTGAACTCGCCGATCCATCGACGATTCCCGATACGCACTGGGTCGACGATCCGCAATGGCGTTCGCTGCCTGGCTACATTCATTACGACGTCAACTATCTGCTCATCTGCGATAACCTGCTGGATTTTTCGCATCTGCCCTATGTACACCCCACAACACTGGGCGGTGGAGAGGACTACGCCGCAGTGCGGCCGAAAGTGGAGCGGATCAAGGATGGCGTTCGCATCACGCGCTGGACGCTGAATACTGAGCCACCCCCGTTCGTGAAGGCGGTCCGCGACTGGCCGGGCAAGGTGGATCGCTGGAACATCTACGACTTTACTATTCCTGCCATCCTGCGTATGGATTCCGGTATGGCGCCCGTCGGTACCGGGGCACCGGAGGGTGCGCGTGTCGATGCGGCGGAGTTCCATGGATGCCAGGCGCTTACCCCGGAGACAGAGAACTCGACACACTACTTTTTTGCGCATCCTCACAATTTTTCGCTCGACAAGCCGGAAGTGACGCGTTCGATCCATCAGGCAGTCGTAGATGCGTTCGACGAAGACAGGGAAATGGTAAGCGCGCAACACCGCAATCTTGCTCTCGATCCGAGCTTCGAGATGATGGCGTTCGGGATCGACGCGGCTCTTTCGCAGTTTCGCTGGACGGTGAACCAACGACTCGAGGAAGAGAGCAAAGCATCAGCACAGAAGTGTGAGACGACCGGTTGACGCACACAGTGTCCATGAGGATCCTTGCGAGTGATGCTCGCAAGGATCTTTATCACATCGACCACTCCCATCAAGCCGAAACGCGGTTACACCCATAGCTTCTTTACTATTAGCGAAGCTGGAATTTAGCTCAAACAGCGTAGATCCCCAGGGTTATCACCAGCGCCGGGCACGACCGATACCCCTGTTATAGCGCTCTTCATCATATACAATACGAACCGTAGCGGATATGAGAAGCGCTAACTGAGGCTGGGCGCGGGAGGTTTTGGCGCAGCAGCGGTTGCGGCTACCGTTCAGATCGTATTGCCTCGTTCCGATCCAGGCTCGGCCTCTATAGCGTCGCGCCAGTCTCCTGATCGCGCCGTACGCCGCGTGGCTGATGAGTGCGGTGGAGAAAAAGTCATTCCACCTTATGTGATAAGGATTACGAATAGAAATGAATCTGCATTCTTTCAGAATCGGTGCCCGACTCGCTGTGGGGTTCGGTATTGTGCTTGTTCTGAACAGCATTGCGGTATGCATTGGCCTGTCGGGTCTCTATGCGCAGCGCCGCAGCGCCGAATATGCGACTGGCCAGGTCTACGCGGCCTTGGCCGCTGTCCACGCCGATGCGTTGCTCGACCTCGATAGCGCGCGTCTCGTCCGCAACCTGATCCTCCATACGGACAGTCAGTCGATGGCCGGCGATCTGAAGGGGCTTGAAGACGATCGGAAAAAGTCCGACGCGCAACTGGCGCAACTCGCAAAGGTGCTCGACACGGGGGAGGGGAGGCAGCTTTACGGCAACGTTATCGCTGCACGTGAGCATTATGGCGGTTATATCGGCAAGGTCATTCAGCTTGCCTTGCAGGGCAGGAAAGCCGAGGCCGCGACGGCGCTTTATGGACCGGGCTCGACCTTCCAAGACGCGTATCTGTCTGCACAGGACAAGCTTGCTGTCTATACCGAGTCTCAGATGTCGGCGGCTCGCGTGAAGATTGCCGGGGCATACGAGCAAAGCCTGTTGTGGCTGCTGGTATGCGGACTGGGTGCGCTTCTTTCCGGGATCGGCCTGGCTTGGATCGTTACACGCTCGATCGTGCGACCGCTGTCTGATGCCGTTCGCGTGTCCGAAACGGTGGGCTCGGGCGACCTTACCAGTCTCATCGCAACTCCGCATAACGACGAGCCGGCACAGGTCATAAAGGCGTTGGGCCGCATGAATTCAAATCTGGCACAACTGGTGGGCGCTGTACGAGATGGTTCCGACCAGATCGCCGTCGCATCCAGGGAAATCGCGGCAGGCAACCAGGACCTGTCGATGCGCACCGAGCGACAGGCCGCTTCGCTCGAGGAGACTGCGGCCAGTATGACTCAGCTGACTGAGACGGTGAAGCAGAATGCCGACAATGCGAGACACGCCAATCATCTTGCCACGAACGCGAGCAACCTCGCGCACACGGGCAACGAATCGGTGCAGGGCATGCTTGAATCGATTGGCAAGATCAGCGCTAGCTCGGGCAGAATCTCCGAGATTACTGGGGTCATCGAAGACATCGCGTTCCAGACGAACATTCTGGCGCTGAATGCATCGGTCGAGGCAGCGCGTGCTGGCGATCAGGGGCGGGGCTTTGCAGTGGTTGCAAGTGAGGTTCGGGGGCTCGCGCAACGCTCGGCTGCGGCCGCGCGCGAGATTAAGGAGCTGATCAGTTCATCCGTTTCTATGATCAGAGGCGGCGCCGAGCAGGCTGTCCAGGTGAGCCAGGCTATAGGACAGGTGAAGCAGGCGGTTGGTGACGTTTCCACCATCGTTAGCGAGATCATGACGGCATCGGACGAGCAGAGTCGTGGTATTGAACTGGTCTGCCGGGCCGTCACGAATATGGACGAGATGACGCAAAGGAATGCCGCACTGGTTGAGCAGGCTGCTGCTGCGGCGAGTGCGCTCGAAGATCAGGCGTCCCAGCTCGGTGCGAGCGTGGCGGTGTTTCGGGTTGCAGCACAGGCTCCGGGTGGTCCTCCAGGGATAGGCGGAGCAGGAGTTGGTCCATCCGCGTCTGCGGTAACGCCGACGATCTGAGCGCCGCACAGACCGGGCCAGCGGGGCGTTACAGCATGGGTTGTCCTGAAGCAGGGCATCGTCATGATGCGACGGTCGTAGTGGTGTGGGCGCAGCCAGCTTCGGCTCGACGCCTTTCTCCTGTGACCCGCCCGAACGGCTGCCTCCGCATGACGACGACGTTACTACTGGCCCAATTGCCGTCGTCTAGCGAAGACCAAACAGTCTGGTTCTCACCGAGCGCAGATGTTCGCGCATCAACTGCTCGGCTCGCGCCGGGTTATGTGTCCGGATTGCGTCCACCAGTAGTCGATGCTCACCATCGGTATCGTGTCGTGGGGCCGTCTGGGACGTGAACACCTCCTCCATCCTCGTGTCCAGATTCAGACGCACCTGCGTACGCATCGTGTCGTACAGCATAAGAAGCAGGGCATTGTGGGTCGATTCTGCAATGATCCGATGCAGGTGTTCGTCCAGGCGTTTCCACGGTATGAATGGTTCCGTGCCCGCCATGTCGGCCAGGCACTGGTCCATCGCCGCGATGTCGGCGGGCGTGGCGTGAACGGCAGCCTGCGCGGCCAGCTGCGGTTCCAGCACGAGCCGGGCGTCCATGATGTCGTCGACGCTGATCGACGAGGACCAGCTCTCGTCGTCAAGCTTGACGTGCCGGGGACCGACAAACGTCCCCTTGCCGACGTGTCGCCAGATGAGTCCCTCGTCTTCCAGCCTCTTGAGCACCGTACGCAGCCGTCCGCGCGAGACGCCGAGTGCCTCGCTGAGCTTCGGTTCCGGTGGAAGGCGCTGGTCTCCAGTGCTGACCACGTGACCCTCGATGTACTCACGCAATCGCAGCACATCGTCATCGATCATGTTTGTTTGTGTCGACATATCCCTGACCTCTCACGCCGGGAGGCTCTCTTGCCTGTATGGCATCCGCTGATGAACGCGACCGGCCAGACTGCATGCCACGCGCCATTCATGGGAACAGCATGGCATCGCACCTGACGCCGGTCAATTGATGCGCGATTGAACGCATCAATCAATCCAGCATTATGCCCGACTTTATTGTTTACATCGATTGACGCGTTTCGAGATCGGCTTTGAAGATATCAATAGATAGAATGATGCGCAGTAATGCTTGCATTGAGTAACTTGTGCGGTTAGCATTGGGTTCATTCTGGATGTGGTCCGATTCCTCATGCACGGTCGGACAACAACCCGGGCCGCCTTATCGCTCTCGAATCGCTCGCCATCTGGTCCGACATGACGTGCGACTGATCGAGCCCTTCAAGTCACTCTCTGTTTCTGCTCATGACTACCTCTGCCTTTGCCCCCGTATTTGTCTCTAGCGAGGCCGCCCGTGCCGTGTTCGTCTGGGAGGACGCTATTCGTGCGCTCCAGACGGCGTACGCCCGTCCCATTCCGCCCAAAAGCACTCCGCCGCGAACTGTGGCAGTTGCCGGCAAGACCTGGCTGAGGACGTTGCCGGCCGTGCCCGTCGGCAGCCGTTACTACGGCGCCAAGGTGATGGGCATGGCGATGGGTTCTTCAACTCCCGGTGTTGAGTACGTCATCGTGCTGTTCGATCAGGAAACCAGTCGGATTGCGGCGTTCATCGACGGCAACCTCGTGACGGGTTTCCGCACGGCAGCCACATCGGCAGCGGCTCTCGACCGGCTGGCGCCCGCTCGGGCTGCACGTCTGGCCGTGCTGGGCAGTGGCCTTGAAGCCGCGATGCATACGCGCGCCATCGCTGCCGTGCGGGAGTTGACGGAGGTCTTTGTGTTCAGTCCGACGCCCGAGCGGCGAGCCGCGTTCGCCGAGGCCGTGACGCGCGACCTGGGCGTTCCCGCTCGCGGTGTCGCGTCGGCGCAGGAGGCAGTGGAAGCTTCTGATTTCGTGCTTGCGGCAGCCCGCTCCCGGGATGAGCAGCCGATTCTCTTTGGCGACTGGCTCAAGCCTGGCGCGACGGTTGTATCAATCGGTTCGACGATTCCAGAGCAGCGTGAGATCGACGTTTCCGTCGTTGCCCGTAGCGACATCATCGTGTGCGACATGCTGGACGAAGTCCTGGAAGAAACAGGCGACATGCTCGCTGCCCACAAGGCGGGCATCGCTTTTAACGACAAATCGTTCAGCCTGGCAAATTTGATGACGGGCGCGCTCGACGAGCATCTGAAGGACGCTCGAACCCGGATGTACAAATCGGTCGGAGGAGGGCTGCAGGACATCGTGGTGGCCGAGCTGATCCTGAAGAAGGCGATTGAGGCTGGACTTGCAACGGCGTTGCCAATGGAATTCGAAACCAAGCGCTGATGCGCTCGACACTAAATACCAACGCAGACTAAAGGAGCACTGCACATGGCCCGCTACACCAAAAAGGAAGCCCGTGAATGGGCACGTGAGCATCTCGTTGGCGTCGCCAACGTGACCATTCCGACGATGACGTCGGACTTCAAGCGTATCAACGAAAAAGCGGTGCGCCACGATGTTGAGTTGGCCATCCAGCACGGCTTTGTCGGTTCGCTGTCTTGCTCGGAAGTGGCCATCACGCATGAGCAGTATGGGGATTTCTGCGGCATCATGGCCGACCAGGCGGCGGGACGCCTCGTCATCGTGCATCACGCCGTCTTCAATACGCTTGAGGACAACATCGAGGCTATCAGGCTGGCAGAAGCGGGCGGCGCTGACCTGGTGCTGCTCGGCTATCCTCCGTACTTCTACCCGAAGTCCTACGACGAGGTGTTCGAGTACACGAAGGCGATCTGCGAGGCGACGACCCTCGGCGTCATCGTGTTTCCCTTGCCGGCGTGGGGCTTTTCCCGCCTGCATCCCGCCGACATTCCGCTGTCGGTGCTGCGCCGGATGGTCGACGAGATTCCCAATGTCGTCGCGATCAAGGCAGAAGGCGGCATGCCCTACATCATGTCCGCGATTGAGGTGCACCGCGAGTTCCACAAGGAAGTCGTCATCTCGTCGCCGCTGGAATACGAATACGTGCCTCTGGCGCAGGTCATGGACATCCCCTTTTGCGGCACTAACTATTCGGCCTACTATGGCCCACTGCTGCCGCAGATTCACAAGCTGATCCGCGCGGGCGAATACGATCAGGCGACGCAGCTCTGGTACAAGATGGACCCCGCGCGAAAGGCATTCGCGAGTCTGCCTATCGCCGCCAACGGTTTGCTCAACCGCATGCTGTGGAAGTATCAGGGATGGCTGCAGGGCTACAACGGCGGTCCGATGCCGCATCCCACACAACGCGTATACCAGCGTGACATGACGGTCCTGCGCAAGGGCCTGGAAGTAGCGGGCCTGAACCCGACCAGCGACCTCGACGAGGCTTTCTTCGTCGGCCGCAACCCTGTTTGAGGCCGACCGTCATGAGTGAACTCATTACGCTCCCGCTGAAGGACCCGAGTCTGTTGCGCCAGGCGATGCTGATCAATGGCGAATGGGTGCAGGCCGATAGTGGCAAGACGCTTGACGTGCGTAACCCTGCCACGGGCGAAGTGGTTGCGCGTGTGCCGAATGGTGGTGCCGACGAAACGCGCCGTGCGATCGCAGCGGCCGAGCGGGCGATGCAGGGCTGGCGCAAGACCCTGCCGAAGGAACGCGCGAAAGTGTTGCGCACGCTGTACGACCTGATGCTGGCGAACATTGATGACCTCGCTGTCATCATGACGGCAGAGCAGGGCAAGCCGCTGGTCGAATCCCGTGGTGAGATCCTGTACGCGGCAGGCTTCATCGAGTGGTTTTCTGAGGAGGCGAAACGGGTCTATGGGGACATCATTCCACAAAACGTCGACGGCCGTCGCATCCTCGTGCAGAAGGGACCAATCGGGGTGTTTGCCGCGATTACGCCGTGGAATTTTCCATCTGCAATGATCACCCGCAAGGCGGGCCCCGGCTGGGCTGTCGGTTGCGCGGGCGTCATCAAGCCGGCGAGCCAGACGCCACTGTCCGCGCTGGCGCTAGCCGTCCTTGCTGAGCGCGCTGGCCTGCCGCCGGGCGTGTGTAACGTCGTCACCGGCTCGGCCCGTGCGATCGGCGGCGAGCTCACTTCGAGTCCTGTTGTGCGCAAATTGTCGTTCACAGGTTCGACCGAGGTTGGCGCGCAACTGCTGGCACAGTGCGCACCCACGATCAAGAAGACCAGCATGGAGTTGGGCGGCAACGCGCCGTTCATCGTCTTCGACGATGCTGACTTGGACGCTGCGGTCATAGGGGCGCTTGCCGCAAAATACCGCAATGCAGGCCAGGCGTGCGTCGCGGCCAATCGCATCCTGGTGCAGTCGGGTGTCTACGAAGCGTTCGCCCGTAAGCTCGCCGCTGCTTCCGCCGCGCTAAAGGTCGGCGACGGTATGGAGGCGGGCGTGGTACAGGGGCCGCTTATCAACGAAGATGCCGTTCAGAAGGTGGAAGAGCACATCTCCGATGCGCTCTCCAAAGGTGCACGTGTGCTCACGGGCGGCCGGCGCCACGAATTGGGCGGGCACTTTTTCGAACCCACTGTGTTGGCTGACGTTCCCGTCGATGCACTGATCTTTCACGAGGAAACGTTCGGGCCGATTGCGCCGCTGTTCCGGTTCGAGACGGAAGAAGACGCAATTGCCCTCGCCAACGACACGCCGTTCGGTCTGGCGTCATATGTGTTCGCCCGTGATGTCGGACGGATCTTCCGGGTCGTCGACCAGCTCGAGTTTGGCATCGTGGGTGTCAATGAGGGGTTGATCTCGACCGAAGTGGCGCCGTTCGGAGGGGTCAAGACGTCCGGACTGGGTCGCGAGGGCTCGAAGTACGGCGTCGACGACTATCTCGAGATCAAATACGTGGCGTTGGGCGGGATCTAGGCGAAGCCTCAGGCGAAAAAAAACGGGCGACGTAACACGCGGGTGACTGGTCCCAATGATAGGGACCAGTCACTACCGCGCATATGGCTAGGGCGGTGCATCAGCAGCGGGCGGAAGCTGTTTCGAAGGGGAACGTAATTAAGGGACGACGTGTCTTATAATTGCGTGATACCAGTCGAGGCACATGTCAACATGGCTATGCAACTTCCCGTAGGGAAAGCGGTTGCCGGCCGATCTTCGGTCACGCGCCAATGAAAACAAACGCACAGCTTCCCGTATCCGCCCCCGTCGCCGAGCGAGGCGCCGGGCGACCGCGCAGTGAGGAGACTCGCACGCAGATTCTCGCTGCGACGGTTCGGTTGCTTCACACCAGTACCATCCAGGCCATCTCTATCGAAGCAATTGCGAGGGAGGCGGGCGTTGGCAAGGCGACGATCTACCGCTGGTGGGATTCAAAAGCGCTCGTCGTAATCGATGCGTTTATGGAGCATCACATTGTCAAGACCCCGATGCCGCACAATCTGCCGCCGGGTGAAGCCGTTGCCGTGCATCTGATGTCGCTGATACGCGAATATGCGGGATGGTCGGGCCGGATCGTCGCACAGATCATTGCCGAGGGACAGGCCGATCCCGCAGTCCTACGCGAATTCCGAGAACGCTTCCATTATGGGCGGCGGGCGCTAGTACGGGAAATGCTGGAGGAATGGCGGAGTGCGTCACCCATTCCTACACCGCCCAACATCGAAACGCTCGGCGAACTGCTCTATGCGCCCGTCTATTTGCGCCTGCTGCTCGGCAATGGCCCGCTTGACGACCATTTCGCTCGCGAGCACATCAGCTATGTCTACACCTTGCTCGGTGTTGACGTGCCGGACGTGGTGAAGGCCGGTGAACGGAAAAAGCATAAGCCTGCTGCGAAGAAGACCACCACTGCAAGGTGAAACCGAGCGGTGGTTCCGCTGAGCGCGAGATATAGCGCAGGCGGTGTTTCGGCGTGATATTGGGCGCTTTCGGAAGGGAGCGGGAGGATGGACTGCACCGACCAATTGTCGATAAGCGGTCCGGTTGAAGGTTTGGCCGGAAACTGGCTCATTCGCTTTGCTGAGTTGGTGCGGGCAATCTCCCGAACTACTGATGAGCAGATGAATCTGTTGTTCGGAGTTTCGGCGATACAGGCGAAGGTTATCGCGTGCCTCGCGCATCAACCATTCATGACCCGGACGCAGCTCGCACACGAGCTGCGCTACGACCTTGCATCGATATCCCGGCTTGTTTCACCTCTCGTTGCCGAGGGAATCGCAATGAAGAGTCGGCGTCATGATCACCGCTCCTGGTGCATTTCGCTGACCATGCGGGACCGAAATGGTGGTGAATATCGGCGCCGCCCTGAAAGCAATCGGCGATAGGTCCATGCGTGCGCTAACCAACGGTGAGCAATTTTTCTTCGTGGTACTTCTCAAGCGCCTGCTCACGAATGCTGAACCACAATCGGTAGCAGTGGTAGAAGATGTCGCTTCCCAAAGGGCAGGAGTCGCATTTCTGAGGGACATGCGATAGCGTTTGGCCGTGCCAGATAGCCACGAACTCCTGCTTTTTCGGAAGCCGTGCTAACCGTGGCTACTGCGTAGCCTCTGCGGCAGGGATTAGCACGGAGTGAGTGCGACGACCGGCTTGCCAGAAGCAAACGGCGCTGACAGTTGAGGCCGCGACGATGGTCCAACCGATGCTTTCATATCCGAAGTGATGGGCCACGGCGCCACCCAGAATGGGGCCAATTGCCGAACCTGTCATTGCCATCACGGGCGTCGCCGCCACAGCTCTCGTGGACGGATCATGTCGGGCGAGAAATGCAAAAACGAACGTGTGCGTGAAGATAATCACGGTCGGGAAGATGACGCCCGCGAAGGCGTACGGACCAAAGACCGACGAATGGGTGAGTGTAAAACCTAGGGCAGCCTGGAGGATAGGACCGGCAATCATGACACCGCGTGCAGACACTTTCCGCTCCAGGAGCGCAGCCAGCAGGCCTGGCAGCAGGTTCACGAGTCCGATGGCAAGCAGGACATTCATGACTTGAACAGTGCTAAATCCGTGTGCGAGCCCGATCGGTTCCAGGAAGCTCAGCATCATCGAGTGACTCAGAGTGAGCAGACTCGTCCCCACCATTGCAAACCATACACCATTGGACAGGCGCTCCCGATCGCGCGGTGATCCATTACCTGATGCAGGCACCGTTCGATCCGGAAACCCAACGATCCCGAAAATTGCTGCCGTCAACATGATGACGCCTAGGACGAGAAACACCACTTGACCCCCTAGCGTTGGCACAACCCGTGGCACGCCACCCAGGAACCCAAGCGACAGGATGCTGAGCGCAGTGAATCCGGTGGCGATCAGACGATGGGGATTTGCACTTCCGCCAATAGCCGAATGAGTGAGCGATAGGGCGCATCCGACCGCAAGTCCGCCGAAGACATGCAGCAAGAGCAGCAGGGCGTAGTCCCGAGTCAGTGCCATGCAGAAGAACGCCACCGCCGCTACGGCGAATCCCGCTGGGGCAGCGATCATGCCGCGGATACGGTCGATCCGCGAAGAGATAAACAGGCTGCTTACTACCACCGCTCCCAGAAATGAAGTGGCCAACGCGCCGGCACTCTGTGGATCCAGGTGGTAATACCTGATCAGTACGATGCCCACCCATACTGGTAGCGCTACAACATCAATCATGCCGGCGCAGTGACCCAGCACAAGCGATGTCCGCCCTTTTAATCCGCCAATGGCTCTGTTCATAGTGACTGTCTCCGCGGGCGACGCCCGTAATTTATATACGAAACGGTGTGTCTCGATTCGAAGTATAATAGTCCGCACCCCTGTACCGGAAATTGGGTCAAACCCGGACGTAGCCCGATGCAGTGTCGGTGTTTCACGGGCTCAGTTCGACTGCAATGGAGCGTTGCACTCGCCAAGATCGAAGTATCTTGGTGACAGAAGTAAAAAATTAGAATACGGTGTGTATTACAATTCTTCGATCGTGCCGGGAACGAGTGGCGCTGCGTGGGATCGCATCGTAACCGCCTGATTGCGTTGTTCACTTTTTGTCAGTCTTGCCAATGAAAACAGACATCAATGGTCCTACCGCGGTCGTTCTGCCGCGAGGAGTTGGACGGCCCCGCAGCGAAGGCACACGCACCCAGATCCTGGCGGCAACTGTTCGTCTTCTTGAAACCCGTACGGTGCAGTCGATCTCCATTGAGGCCATTGCCAGGGAAGCGGGGGTAGGCAAGGCGACCATCTATCGCTGGTGGGACTCGAAGGCGCTCGTTGTCATCGATGCCTTCATGGAGCATCACATCGTCAAAACTCCGATGCCGCGCAATCTACCGCCGGGTAAGGCTATCGCGTCGCATCTGGTTTCGCTGATCCACGAATATGCCGGATGGTCCGGTCGCATCGTTGCGCAGATCATCGCAGAAGGTCAGGCCGACCTTGCCGTCCTCAGAGAATTTCGGGAACGGTTTCATTACGGTCGCCGGGCGCTTGTTCGTGAAATGCTCGAAGAGTGGAGAGTGACGGAGCGTATTCGCGCTCCGGAGAACGTGGAGATCTTGGCAGAACTCCTCTACGCGCCCGTGTATATGAGATTGCTGACAGGTGCCGGACCGCTGGATGACCGGTTCGCTCAGGAGCACGTCAACTATGTCTATACACTGCTCGGGGTCGACCCTCCCAATGTCGCGGACCTCGGCGTCGTGAAGCGCGGCACCATAGGTGAAAAAACGGCCACCGCACGCTAAGATGAGGTAGCCGGCGGGACGGCCTTGCGGCCGGATAAATGCGTTCCTTCTAGAAGTCGACCTGCTCAGCGCCCTTCAGGTCCAGCATCTGCCGCGCCTCGTCCGGTGACGCGATCTCAATGCCCAATTCGTCGAGAATCCGGCGGATCTTGCGGACCTGATCGGCATTGCTCTGTGCAAGCTCTCCGCGCCCAATATAAAGACTGTCTTCAAGACCGACGCGGACGTTGCCGCCCATCAGGCTTGCCATCGTGGCGATCGGCATCTGGTGCTTGCCGGCAGCGAGCACTGACCAGTGGTAGTCGTTGCCGAACAAACGGTCCGCGGTACGCTTCTGATGAAGCAGATCCTCGACGTGTGCGCCCATCGCTCCGCGAAGTCCGAATACCGTTTGCACGAACAGGGGGCGCTTCACGAGTCCCTTTTCCAGGAAGTACTGCAGCGTGTACAGATGGCCGACGTCATAGCATTCGAATTCAAAGCGCGTACCGCCCGCCTTGCCAACGTGTTCCAGGATCCATTCGATATCGTTATACGTGTTGCGGAAGATCAACCCGCGTGTGCCTTTCAGAAAAGGCACTTCCCAATCGTGTTTCCAGTCACGGTCGCGCTCGGCCATCTCAGAAAGCACAAGATTGACGGAACCCATGTTCAGCGAGCACATCTCCGGCTTAAGTGCGCGACCTGCCGCAGCGCGGTCCTCGATTGACATGTGTGGACCGCCACCGCCCGTCGAGATATTAATGATCGCGTTGGTCGACGACTTAATGGCGGGCACGAAGCGCCTGAAGACGCCGGGATCTCCGGTGGGGCGACCATCTTCAGGATTGCGGGCATGCAGATGAATGATTGCCGCGCCAGCCTCAGCCGCTGCGATTGACTGGGCCGCGATTTCTTCCGGGGTAACGGGAAGGAACTGCGACATGGAGGGGGTGTGGGCGCCGCCCGTTACGGCGCACGTAATAATCGCCTTGCTCACAGCTGCTCTCCTTCGACGAGGTCGAGTAACACAAATGCCATGCGGCAGGGCTTGCCGGAGCGGTTTGCCCAGCTGTGGTTGGTTGCCCGCTGGATGAGGACATCGCCTGCGCGCATGAGCTTTTCCCCTTCGTCCAGCAGGGCCCAGATTTCGCCTTCGAGGACAAACGCGTAGTCGAGCGATTCCGTCTTGTGGAACCAGAAGTGCCGGGGGGCGCCTTTGTCGCGCACGCCGTTCGCGTCGAGAAACTGCTTCAACTGGGCTTCGTCGTACGTTTCGTCGGGAGGGAAGTCGACGATTCGCAGCAGCGATCCGCCTCGCGAATGGAACTCAAACGCGTGCCCGGCGGGCGCGGGGTCCGCGCCGGGGGCACGTGCTTCGCCTGTTGCCCACAGGACGTGGGCGACGGGCAGGCCGGGGCGCGCCGTCCTGTTCGGTGCCGACGCGTCGGACAGAAAGTAGGACTTGCCCTCCGCATTGGTGTCCGTAATGATCCGCCGCACGGGGGGATAGCCCTCAGTGTTCGAATTCTGCGAATTGTCCCTGTCCATTATCGTTTCCATTTTGTCTCCATTAACGAGTCGAATCGTTTCGTATCGTTAACTACGCTAGCGACGCTGTCAATAGGGACAAGCGGCGTCGACGCTGCTGCATCTAGCAAAATCTTTTCTTGACACAATGGAACGATACGTTCTGTAATTGATAAATGATGATCTGGTAGGAGATGACGACATGGAGACTCAAACGATCCGGGTGATGTGGTTCGTACCGCCGCTGCTGGCCATGGTTGCTGCTCGGGATCAGCGCTCCATGACAACGCACGCGATCCGCAACCGCTCCTCCGACGAGCAGTTCGCGGCGCTGGTCGCAGGGGAGGTCGATGCTGTGGTGACGTCGATGGACAACGTCATCGGGTGGAACCGGCGTGCGGGACCGCGGGACTTTCGCGTGGTCGCACAGATCGAGCGGACCACGCCGCTGATTCTGGTTGCGCGCGCCGGGCGCCCGGATGTGTGTTCAATGCGCGGCGCGGATATTCTCGTGGACGCTCTCGATAACGGCTTCGTCACCGCGTTGAAGGTCATGCTAAGCGACGCCGGTATCGGCGCTGACGACCATCGTCTGGTGCCGGCGGGAGGGGTGCAGGAGCGTCTGGAGGCGCTGCTCGCCCGGCAGGGCGTGGCCACGCTCCTTGGGCCGCCGTTCGACGGGATGGCGGTCAAGGCGGGGTTTGCCAGGGTGGCCACCGTGCAGCAAAGCTATCCCGCCTTTCCGGGGCAGGGGATTGTCATGCGCACGGGCAGCGGTGCGCATGGGCTAGTTGGCGCCTGGCTCGAGGACCTCGAGCGGGCACGCCAAGTGGTACAGGAGCGCCCCTCCCAGGCAAGGCCGGCCGTCGTCGCGGCGGGTGTTCACATTGCCGCGGCCGACGCAATGATCGCGCTGAACCCGCCGTCATTGCGCCCGACACCGGATGGGGTAGCGCTGCTCGTTGCGCACCGCAGGGCGCTTGATCTGGTCGGTGCAGATAGTGATTACGAGGCGATTGTCGACGATTCGCTGCTTCAGGAACACATCGGAGAAAAGGCGTGAAGCCCTATTCACTTGGAACATTTTCGGCGCGCGATGGTGTGCGCTTTGTTGGTCTTGTCATTAATGATCGCGTGGCATCCCTTGCACGGCTCGCGACAAGGCATGGCGACAGCATGCTTGCGGGCGCCCCCACGGTCCTCGGCTTGCTGGAGAACTGGGATGCAAGCCGGCAGGCGCTGGAGCGCCTGGCGGGCAGCGTTTCCACGCAGAATGGCGAATGGCATGAGGTCTCAGATCTGCACACCCATCCGGCAATTGACCTACCGCGGCAAATATTCTGCACGGGCGCCAATTACCGCAAGCATGTGGTCGATCTTACGGTTGACTCGAAGGTCGGCCCCGAGGGGATGGATGATGCACAATTGCGGCAGTGGGCAGAAAGCATGTTGGACGAACGTGTGGCCCACGGAGAGCCTTATGCATTTACGAAACCGGTCTCCGCGGTGTCTGGTGCCTTCGATCCGCTGGTGTTGCCTGGCACGACAACTCAGCCCGACTGGGAACTCGAATTGGCCGTCGTGATCGGCCGCGGCGGCTATCAGATTTCGCGCGATAACGCGCTCGATTACGTGGCCGGCTACACGATTGTAAATGACATATCAGCGCGCGACCTGATTCCACGAACCGACTACAAGATGTTGGGCACCGACTGGTTACGCTCGAAAGGGCAGCCAGGGTTTCTCCCGCTTGGGCCGTACTTCGTTCCTAGAGCATTCGTACCGGATCCGCACCGGCTGAAGATGCGGCTCACGGTGTCGGGCCGGGTCATGCAGGACGAGACAACGGCCGACATGCTGTTCGGTATCGAGCGCCAGATCGAATATATTTCTCGATATGCGCGGCTTATGCCAGGCGACATCATCTGTACGGGATCGCCGGCTGGCAACGGTACGCATTACAACCGTTTCCTGCGCGAAGGCGACGTCATGGAGGCGGAGATCGAAGGCCTGGGGCGCCAACGGCAAGTTTGCACGGGGCCCGGTAATGGCTGAGACATTTGCAACCGCAGGGGGCGCAGTCCAGCCTGATAATCCGGACCGCGCTTTCATCCACCAGACTCTCACTGCCGGAGTAGGTAACGTACCGCTTGAGATGAACCCCGCATTGATATGGCTTGGTGCCACGCTGCTGGGAGGCAGGAAGGGAGCGCTGTCGATTGGCTTCACGGCTCCAAGCGAGTCCATTCAGGGTAATGGAGTCGTGGCGGGCGGCGCGATTGCATCCATGCTAGATCTCGCCATGGCGCTCGCGTTACTCTCAAAACTTCAGCACGGCCGCACATGCGCCACCGTCAGTCTCACGGTGAACATGCTTGAGCCCGGATTCGTCGGTAAGTTCGCTGTGGAGGCACGCGTTAAGCGGCTCGGTGGCCGCATTGCGTTCCTTGAGGCCGACCTGTACGACGGAGCAAGGGCACGCTGCGTTGCCAGTGCGACGGCGTCGTTCGCGATATTAGACGTGCGCAGCTAGGTACAATATCCTGTGCCCAAACCGTCAGTCGGTACGGGCTGGATCTGGTTATCGGCGGCATTGACAGACCGGTGGAGCTTGCCTCCGACCGCTGGCACACTAGCTCGGGCGGTTCCGCGAGAAGTTTTGGCGGGTTTTTGCATGCTCGGCAAGCTGGTTAGCGAAGCAGAACCGAGCATGAAAAGATGCTCCCTCCCAAGCCTGACGCGTGTTCTCAGTCGAGATAGTTGGCGGAAGCGTTGACGATCGTGTACCGGGTTTGCGCGGTGGCGAAACTCGCGTGCCGGTAGCCGCAACCTAGTGCTAAGTCAGGTTCAGGTCAGTATGCTGCCTGCCACGCGAAGAGCGGGACTAGCCGCTCGTCAACGAGAGTCCTTCTCCGTCTTCTTGATCAAATGCTTTTCCCGCGACTGGCCCCGTTAGACTGTGGTCTGCCTGCTTGCGTCTGAGCTCTCACTGTCTTGCGTAGTCTCCGGTGCCACACGAGCGTTAATGCCAGTGCGCAGCGTTGCGATGAGGTCGTTTCTCGCTTCCTGATAGTTTTTCTGGCCGAGGTAGCATGCGAGAAATCCGACCACGGATAGTGGGACGACGACAATCGCGAGCGCGTCGCCTAGTAGGCTACTGTCCTTCAGGACGTATTGAGTCACCATCGCAACGGACGTGGGACCCAAAGACAGACCGATGATGCCTGTCCAGATATAGTTCAGCGCGGCAGCCTGGCCGCGGAGTTGATTGGGGACCACATCCTGGATGACGGTTGCAGCACCCGAAAACGAGAGCGCGCTGCCGAATGTCAACAGTCCTAGAAAGAGAAGACTCCATGTCGGACTGGATGCGAAGACCATGCCGATGATCGTAGCGACCGCAATCGGCCACCAGAGCAATGGAAGTCTGAAGCGCCCACCGCGGACGCTTTTGGCCGCCAGTGCGTCGCTGAGATACCCGCCGCAGATGCATCCCGTGACGCCGCTCAAAATGGTCATCCCACCCATCAGCAGCCCAACATCTGCGGGCCGCATGTGATGGTGACGGATGTAAAAGGACGGCGCCCACGCGACGACGATGTAGCCGATCATTGCCGTGAGTGTATAGACTGTGTAGATCGAAACGAACGCGGATTTGCGGCCGGACAGATACGACCATAACCCCAGCTTTCGGCGCTGCCCGTCATCGAACTGCATGACTTCGCGGCGCTGCGGTTCCTTCAACGCCAGTACGACGAACGCCATCAGGGTACCAGGCAACCCCGCGATCACGAAGGCAAGTCGCCATGTCGGCATGCTGGAAAGGCCCGTGAATCCGATGTCGGCGAGCCGCGTCAACATGGAGATGATGGTGCCGCCAAACAATAGCGAAATTCCCACGCCGACATAGTTGGACATGTTGTAGCTGGCGATAGCGCGGCCCCGCTGCGCTGGCGCGAAGCAATCCGCAATCATGGAAAACGCCGCGGGCCCGAGGCATGCCTCACCTATACCGACGCCCATGCGCGAGAAGAAGAGTTGCCAGAAGGTGGTACTCAGACCACAGCAGATCGTCATCGCGCTCCACAGTAGCACGCCTGAAGCAATCAGGGTCTTGCGCGTGTGGTGATCGACCAGACGGCCGAAGGGAAGTCCCATTACGGAATACAAGAGCGCAAAGGCGATTCCTTGCAAAAGGCTGACCTGAACATCTGACAGTCCAATCTCTTGCCGGATTGGGCCGACGAAAAGGGAAATAATGTTCCGGTCGAGATAGGAAACCACGCTCGTAAAGAACAGTGCGACGACGAGAAGCCAAGGATAGAAGCGTTGAGTGGCGTTGTTTTCCTGAAGCATGAACTCTCCGGTTCTCGATTGAAGCATCGGGTGTCCAGTTGTGCGTACCCGACTGGTGGGAAACGGCTCCAGACAGTAGCTCTGGCGATCAAGTTGCCGCGCGGTGTCGCAGGGGTGTCGGCGGTGCGTATCCCCGTTTCCTGGTTGCCCGTGAGCGGATGCCGTGCTCGTCGTATTCACGATCCCGGATTCAAACGATACGTATCGTATAATAAAAGTTGTGCATAGTCGGCAGAGCTTGTCACTGGGAGATACCCCTAGCTCCACCTTCGTTGACAAAACGATACGTTCAGTTTCATTATGATTGTTATCTTATTCAGTCACGTGGAGAACAGAATGAAACTGGGGCGATTCGTTGTCGAGGGTCTGGACGGGCCGGTTCAGCGTATCTGCATGGTGCTACCGGAGCAGGGCCGAGTCGTCGATCTGCGGGCAGCCGAAGCGCTTCGGCTGCAGGCACAAGGGGCGACCCGTGAGGCGTCACTGCGTTATGCGTCAGTCGTGTTTCCCGAAAGCATGTCGGCTGCGATCGCTCTTGGGCAACGTTTTCTCGACACCGCGACGGAGGCGGCCGCGAAGTATGGTGACGACGCATCGCTCGCGATGGATGGCCTGCGTTGGGGCGCGGCGTGTGACCCGTCAGTCGTGCGCGATGGGTTGACCTTTACCAAGCATATTCGTCAGTTCCACGAGCGCATGAATATCAGCCCCACGCCGGCGCTGCTTGAGGTGCCCGGCTATTTCAAGGGCTCACCGTGGACTGTGATCGGGCATGAGGCGGAAGTGCCTTGGCCTGCGCGATCGGACCGCCTGGATTACGAGCTCGAACTAGGCTGGGTTGTCGGGCGACAAGCTCACAATATTACGCCCGACAACGCTCGCTCGTATCTCTTTGGTGTGACCATCTTTAACGACTTTAGCGCACGCGATCTCCAGGGCAATGAGTTTGCAATCGGTATGGGACCCACCAAAAGCAAGGACTTTGCTTACGGTATCGGTCCGTGGATTACCACGATCGATGAATTTCCGCGTCTCGATAACATCCGTATGTCGGTCCGCGTGAACGGTGAGACGTGGGGCGAGGGAGACACGTCGGAGATGCTCTGGACCCCGGACGAGTTGATCGCGTACGTTTCGCTGGGCGACTACGCTCAGCCGGGGGATGTGATTGGCTCTGGAACCATGGGCAACGGTTCCGCGCTCGAACTGGGACGAAGCGTCAAGCCTGGCGACGTGATCGAACTCGACGTGTCGGGTGTCGGTGTGCTGCGCAATCGCATTGCCCTGCGTCCGCAGGAAACCTGGTGGCCTGAGCGCCGGACGCCTTTCATGTAAGCTGCTCGCGGGCAGTAAGTGCGTTCGAACCATACGCACATAAGCGGCTCCGGCATGCCGTCTCACAAGCGGCATCGCCTGGCGATTTCACTGGCGGTCAAAACTATCATATCCGCCACGGAGTAGAGACAGGAGGCACAGAATGAAAGTCAAACGCGTGCTTATCGTGGGCACGGGAATCGGCGGCGCGACGGCGGCCGTCACACTCGCGAGGCAGGGACTGGACGTGCACTGTATCGATGTCAAGTCCGAAAGGCCGACGGCAGGCGCAGGCATTTGCCTGCTGCACAACACGATGCGGGCGCTGAAAACGATCGGTCTCGACGAGCCTTGTCTGGAAAGCGGCATGTCGTTCGCGGTGTTTCGGGAGTTCGATGGCGCAGGCCGTCTACTGCACACGCACCCCGCGCCTCCCAGTTGCGGTATCCGTAGGCCGGAGCTTGCCCGGATTCTCGAGACTGCGGCGCAGGAAAGCGGCGCGGTTCTCGAGAAAGGTCTCACCGTTCAAGCTCTGACCGATCGGGGTGACTGCGTCGAAGTGCAGTTCTCAGATGGCCGGCAGGCCTCATATGATCTCGTCGTCGCCGCAGATGGCGTCTATTCGGGCATGCGAAAACGTGTCTTCGGTACGAGCTTCGAACCCCGCTTCGCTGGTCAGAGCGTATGGCGCTTCAATGCACCACGCCCAGCAGAGGCAGACGGATTCTGCCTCTACCGCACACCGACAGGTAAGGTTGTAGGCATCTTCCCAACCTCGCGCGAAAGCTGCTACATGTTCTATCTCGAAAGCAGCAAGGAGCCGCTTCGCATCGCTGAGGACCGCTCTCATGAGTTGATTCGTGAGCGCCTTGCGGAATTTGACGCGCCTGCCATACGAGACGCGCTTGACCTGATTACCAACTCTTCACAGGTGATTTTCCGTCCGTTGGACATTACCCTGGTGCCGACACCGTGGCATCGCGGGCGAGTCATGCTGCTGGGCGATTCGGCGCACGCTCCGACACCACAGATGACCTCGGGCGCTGGTATGGCCGTGGAGGATGCCCTGGTTCTGGCGGAATGTCTTGCTAGCAGCGACTCTGTCGGTGAGGCACTGACGGCGTATGACAGCCGACGCTTCGAGCGCGTGAAAAGGATATATGACGCCTCGCTGCAGCTTTGTCTGAATGAACAGGAGGACCCGGTCAGCAACAAGGACCGGTCGGCTGCCCTGTTGCTGGAGACCTACCAGTATCTTGGTCAGCCAATCTAGGTGTGTGAGAGCAGGTTTTTTCAATCACGCATATGGTGTGGCTCGTAATCGGCCAAAGTCTTGACCTCTGGCATCCGAACACGCTGATTCGCCTCGTCAGACCGTCGAATTGTGAGTCATATCGTATTGAATTTCACGAGACCTCTTCATCAACAGGACAATTACGATGAAAATCCTCGGACCTGACACACTGGTCTTCGGTGTCGAAGACCAGGAAAGCTGCACACAGTTTCTTGTCGACTACGGCCTGACGCCAATGGGCGATGGCAGATTCGAAGCCATGGACGGCACAGGAGTCGTCGTCCGCCGGAAGGATGACCCGTCGCTTCCTGCATGGCCGTTTCCCACTGCGAACCAGTTGCGCAAGACCATTTACGGCGTGGCAGATCAGACGACGCTCGATGAAATCGCCCGCGAGCTCGGAAAGGACCGCGAGGTCAAGTTCCTTGCCGATGGCTCGATTGAAGCCATTGATGATGTGGGCTTTGTGCTGGGATTTCAGGTCACCGTGCGTCGCGAATGCGCACTCCCAGCTGAACAGGTTAACGCACCTGGCGATGCCCGGCGCGGTGTGAACGTCACTGGTGCGCTCACCAGCGGGAACGAAGTGCCTCCGCGCCCCAGGACGCTGTCGCATGTCGTCTATTTCGTGCCGGACACGGAAAAGGCGGAGGCATTCTACGTCAACAGGCTCAAATTTCGACTAAGCGACAAGTTTATCGGAATGGGTCCGTTCCTTCGGCCCGCCGGTACACTCGACCACCACACGCTCTTTCTGATCCAGACGCCGCCGTTCATGCAAGGCTGCGAACATTTCACGTTCCACCTGGGTGGGCCGACTGAGGTACTGCGTGCCGGTAGCGCCTTCGCTGCGAAAGGCTATGAATCCTACTGGGGGCCGGGCCGCCACCAGTTTGGGTCCAACTGGTTCTGGTATTTCAACTCGCCGTTTGGATGCCATGTCGAATACGACGCCGACATGGACCTGCACGACGATTCATGGGTACCACGCGTCGCCCCCGCGCATGCAGATCTGGCGCAGGAATTCCTGCTTCAATGGCGCGAGAAATGGGCGCCGGGCGGCCCGCCACCTCCTTCCGAGCAACGTCCGGCGTGACCCATTATGGATGGCGCCACCATTTCGCAATGGGTTCGTCTTTGCAAACTGAGCGCGCTTCCTCCGGTGGGGGCGCGCGGGTTCGATCTTCGCGGGCGGGGCGTTGACGATATTTTTGTTGTCAGCCAGGACGGACTGTTGCGTGCATACAGGAATTCGTGCCCACACTGGCCCGGAGCGACGTTGCCGTGGCGCAAGCATGGCTACCTCGATCACAGAATGGATTACATTGTGTGTCACGGACACGGTGCAAAATTTTCCATCGAGGAAGGGCTATGCGTACTCGGACCGTGCCTGGGCCAGAAATTAGAATCAATTCCGCTACGTATTGAAGAAGACTCATACGTCAGTGCATTCTACGAGTTCGATCGTGTCGGAGTGGATGTCGGGATAGACGCATTGTGATGTTTTGACAAACGACTGGTGCTGCTCCACGTTCGTACGGGTTGCGACGTGCCTGCGGCGCGACAGGACCGTGCGAAAACGCTGATGGAGAACTCTCGCGTTGGAAGCAGAAGCGAGCAAGGCTGACGAAACTATTCAAGTTGGTCGATTACTTTGGTCGCTGTATTTATGCTGTTTCGCAAGCTTGGCTGCCATGAGGATTTGCGACTCGATGCTCACGTCGCTCGAAGCGAGTTTCGCAGTGGACCAGCAGCACGCCGCGCACACCATCTCTGCTTTTGCGCTTGCCTATGGCGTCCTCCAGCTTTTCTTCGGCCCTTTGGGTGATCGTTTCGGCAAGGTCCGGGTAATTGCCTTCGCCACACTCGGATGTGCGCTCGGCAATATCGCTGCTTTTGCATCAGGTAACATCCATCAACTTCTTCTCGCGCGTGCTGTATCAGGCGCGACGGCGGCGGGAATCGTTCCGCTTACGATGGCGTGGATTGGGGACAGCGTAGCATATCGACGTCGCCAGGAGATCCTTGCCCGGCTTCTCGGGGCGACTGTCTGTGGAACTATCTTTGGCCAGTGGGCTGGTGGAGCGATCTCATCGGTCGTCAGTTGGCGCGTCGCTTTCCTCATCATCTCGGTGGTTCTCGGCATTTCCGGTGCATTGACATTCAGAGAGGCCAGAGCGCGACCAGCTGTCACCCAGCTTTCGCAAGGTCAGTTTCTGGAAAATATGGTATCCGTGATACAGACGCCTTGGGCCCGCGTCGTACTCACGATCACGATGATTGAAGGTTGCTTCGCCTATACTGCGCTTGCGTTCCTGCCAACGCATATCCACAAGGCCGTCGGAGTGCAGATGTCGCAGGCGGGTCTGGTTGTCGGCTTATACGGCATAGGCGGCCTGGTCTACAGCCGCGCCGCAAAGATTCTTCTCGGCCAGCTTGGCGAGGCCGGATTCGCCACGCTTGGCGGACTGTTGCTCGCGGTGTCGTACGTAACGCTTTCCGCCTGCCACGAACTTTCCGTCAACCTGCTCGCATGCTTTGGTGCGGGCTTTGGATTTTATGTCCTGCACAACACGCTTCAATTGAACGCGACTCAAATGAGTCCGACATACCGTGGAACGGCTGTGTCGCTATTTTCCTGTTCCCTTTACCTAGGGCAATCCATCGGCATTCTGTTGGGTGCGGTGCTTCTGGAGCGGACTTCGACGTCGAATCTTCTGTTTCTCATCGGCCTCGGATTGCTTGTGACAGGAGGAGCTTTTGCTGTTCTGCTGCAGCACAGGCGGGGACTGCGATGATCGGCCACTGTCGCGCGGGTATGGGCGAGGGAGCGACTAGGTTCAATTTGACTTGGCTAGCTATCCAGACTCCTACTGAAGATTGCTTTCGCGGGGAGTCTCAAGGCACCATTCACGCAGACGCTCTATGAACCAGCGTCCGGCGGGTCCGGGTGGTCTGGCGATAGGACAGATGGCTGACATCTCGATGATTTGGTCGCCGGTTGGGGAATCTTCGATGTCGAGCCGAACAAGCCGACCCTCGGCAATATCGGTGGAAATGGTGTGCGCGGGCATTCCTCCCCAACCGACGCCATTGAGCAGGAACGCTCGCTTAGCAAAAAGGTCTGTCAAATGCCACGTCGAAGGTGACATGATGGCACCCAACTCGCGGTTCGCGGATTGTCTCGAACCGTCAGACAGGACGAGTTGCGTGTGTTGCGCGAGCTCCGGTCTAGAGACTCGCCCTTCACGCATCGCTAAAGGATGACCGGTTGCAACCACGATCGTGTGACCAACGCCCATGAGGCGCTCGACTTTAAATTCGGGGGACGTCATCGACGAAGTTGGAACGACACCGATTGCTGCGCGTCCGTCGGAAACTGCTTGATAGGCACCGCACAGGGCTTCAGTGTGCAGACGAAGCGAGACGCGTGGAAACTGATTGCGGAAATCTCTGGCCGTTGCGGCGATCCCGTCCATCGGGAAAAAAACATCGACAACAACTGCGAGTTCCGGCTCAAGACCAGCAGACATTTCTTTCGCGCGTGCCTTTAAATCATCTACACTCGCGACGATTTTCTTTGCATCCGCAAGGAGCGCCAATCCTTCGGGAGTGAGTTTCGGATAGCGGCCTGACCGGTCGAACAGAACCACTCCAATCTGGCCTTCCAGTTTGGAGATCAAATCGCTTATCGCCGACTGCGCACGAAACATCTTTCTTGCAGCGGCCGAAAAGCTGCCTTCCTCTGCCGCAACAATGAAGGTCCGCAATTGATCCAGCGACAAAGCATCAAGCACCGCAAACCATCCTATCTGATTTTTCGATGGATTCTATCAGAACATAACAGCTAGTCAGGTGGACGCAGCAGTGTAAAACTAAGAGTCGAACTGAGGCGCCTATGCCTCTCAAATTGATCTTCGAACTCGGGAAAACAATCCATGAAGTTGCTGCATATCGATTCCAGTATTCTCGGCAACGATTCCGTTAGCCGCACGCTCTCCGCCGAAATCGTTGCGCGACAAGTCGCTCTACATCCATCCATCGAAGTAACCTATCGTGATCTGGCGTCGGAGATTGCCGAGCATCTCTCGATCGGCCACGTTGCGGTCCGTCATGGGGCGACGGTGGAGGAGCCGGGCTTACTCGGTGATATCAAAAAGGGAGACGAGTATCTGGACGAGTTGTTTGATGCCGATATTGTCGTCGTTGGTGCTCCAATGTATAACTTTTCGATTTCGTCTCAACTCAAAGTCTGGATTGACCGCGTTGTGGTCGCTGGTCGTACCTTCAAATACAGCCAAACTGGTGAGATTCAAACGCTGCTTCCGACGTCGAAGCAAATCTTCATTGCTTCCACTCGCGGCAGCGCATATTCAGCAGGCTCCCCTTACGCGGCATTGGAACACCATGAAAGCTACCTTAAGGGTGTGTTCTCTTTTCTCGGTCAACATGACGTAACCGTGATTCGGGCCGAGGGGCTTGCGTTCGGACCTGAGGCGAAGAATGCTGCGATTTCTCAAGCGCGCGGCGAGATAGCGTCGATTCTGGGTTGAGGCTTCGCGATCCGCTCAATTGGTCTTTTCGTAGGTCCATTCGGTACCGTCGGCTTCTAATAGTCGACGGCCTTTGCCAACAGGGAGTCGTCGGTACTCGCTGATCCTTATCTACGCTTCGACTTGCGCTCGTGGCAAAGCGCGCTTCGCCTTCAGGCTCCCGTGCTTTGTCTGGCGAGCCGTTGAGCCTGGAGGCTTGCTTGCATGCGATTTTTCGTGTTTTAAATCAGAAAAACTGTGTTGCGGGGCAGCCACCCCCTTACGCCGTGAAATCTGCCCAGTATCTCGTCATTGCCGTTCTGAACTGGTGGAAGTTGTTCGCACGGCCGGTTGGGAACGCGTGGCTGCGACCGTTAGTCCATAGAGCGATGAACATTTTGTTGGAAGGCGCATCGGTGCCGAAGTCGGCACACGAGGTATCAAACCGGATTACACGGGGCAATTGCCCACTAACACGTACGACACACAGCAGTTGGATTCGTTGGCTGGGTACGTCCAGCGTACAGCCTGTTGATAACTACATATGACTTACGGAGACATCATGTCAGGTAATCGTGCAGTGGTTTATGTGGGACCCGGGAAAGTCGAAGTGCGCAGCATCGCATTTCCTGAGCTGGTCGACCCGGCCGGTCGCAAAGTCAATCACGGGGTCATCCTCCGAGTGGTCGCGACAAATATTTGCGGCTCCGATCAGCACATGGTTCGCGGTAGAACGACAGCTCCGGCCGGACTCGTTCTCGGTCATGAAATCACCGGCGAAGTCATCGAAGTCGGTTCCGACGTTCTCACCTTAAAGAAAGGCGACCTGGTTTCGGTTCCGTTCAACGTGGCGTGCGGCCGGTGCCCGATGTGCAAGGCTCAAAACACCGGGGTCTGCCTCAACGTCAATCCCGCACGTGCAGGAGGCGCCTACGGCTACGTCGATATGGGTGGCTGGATTGGTGGTCAGGCCGAATATGTCATGGTGCCGTACGCGGACTTCAATCTACTGAAGTTCCCGGATCGCGACCGCGCGATGGAAAAGATCCGCGACCTGACCTGTTTGTCGGACATTCTGCCTACGGGCTATCGCGGTGCGGTCACAGCTGGAGTCGGCCCCGGCTCGACTGCCTATGTCGCTGGTGCGGGCCCCGTCGGCTTGGCTGCTGCGGCATCCGCGAGACTGCTTGGGGCGGCCGTCACCATCATCGGCGACGTCAATCCGACGCGGCTCGAACATGCTCGACGGGTCGGATTCGAAACGGTCGACCTCTCCGAAGATGTGTCGCTCGCTGAACAGATCGCCAATTTGCTTGGCGAGCCGGAAGTGGACTGCGCCATCGATTGCGTTGGCTTCGAAGCACGCGGTCATGGTCATTCCGGATCCCAGGTCGAGGCGCCTGCCACAGTCCTGAATTCGCTGATGGAAATCACGCGGGCTGCTGGCAAGATTGGCATTCCGGGCCTGTACGTGACCGACGATCCTGGTGCTACCGATGCCGCGGCAAAGCGTGGCAGCCTCTCGGTGCGCTTCGGCCTCGGCTGGGCGAAGTCGCACTCTTTCTTCACAGGTCAAACGCCTGTGATGAAGTACAACAAGAACCTAATGCGGGCGATTCTTTGGGACCGGCTGAATATCGCTGAGATCGTCAACGTGACCGTCATCGACCTCAATCAGGCGCCGAGCGGCTATGCTGAATTCGACTCGGGCCTACCGAAGAAATTTGTCATCGACCCACACGGTAGCCTGAAAGCGGCGGCCTGATACGTTGGGGGCGACGATGACCTGCAAGCGGTACGCATCCGTACTTGTGAAGACCGGCGTGACTGTGAGTGCAATCGCCCCTGCGTCGATTGAGACGGGCATGCTTTCTAGAACCCAAAAACCAGAAAGGAGCTTACTTTCGTTTCGCACTGAGATATCACACTTTTCGCGGCGCGATTAGGGGCTTTCAGCGTCTGGACGAGCACTCGATTGTCGAACGCGTGTGTCGATGGCTGAACAACCACGTGCCGACTTGCGCGATTTATCGTGTGCACCGCCTTGTAGTCGGCGAAAGTAGTGATGTAGTTGCACGGTGAGAAAGCGGCGATTGCGGCTAGGTCGGATATTCGTCGTCGCAGAAGTGGATACGGCTCCCCCATACTGGATACTCGGCGTGTGAATCGCCGGGACAAGGTTGAAACTCCTTGGCTAGCAAGTGAAAGATGATGTGTGCCGCGAAAGCGGCAGCTTGGCGGAGCAAGTCGCTCCGCTCGCTGTGACGTGCCGTTAGTCTGCAGACCGATGCGAGACCATAACTTTTCCGGAAACCTCGACCCGTGCGCGATAAATCTGCGCGCTCCGGGATTCGGTTATGAAGATGTCCCGGTTCTCTGGACCACCAAAAGCGAGATTTGTGGACAGAGCGCCGTCTGGCGTATTCACACGACAGGTCGGCTCGCCTCTGGCGTTGAAGACCCAGACGGCTCCCATGCCAGCATGTGCAATCAGCAGGCCGCCCGACGAGTCAAGAGCCAACCCGTCCGGGCCTACGCCGCCTGAGAGCTGAATGAAGGTACCGACCTTTGCGACGCCACCGTTGAGGATGGGCACTCGCCACACGGCATTTGCACGTGTTACCGCGAGCAGTAGTGCGTGCTCATCGAGGTCCATGACCAGCCCGTTTGGGCTTGGGACATTCGAAAGCAGGCAATCGACCTTTCCGTCCCGCGTGACGCGAAAGAGACGTCCGGTCGGGTCGTGCAGCCCCGTCAGTCCCTGGTCAGTAAAAAAGAGGTCGCCATTTGCCGCGAAGAACAGGTCATTGACCGCTTTGAAGCGTTCCATGCCAGCGCGAACCAGGAACGGCTTTACGACCTTCGAGCCGGGCTCATGCACCATGATGCCGTGCTTGTAGTCCGCGATAAACACGAGACCATCTTCGCGAATCTTGAGGCCGTTCGGCCAACCGTCATACTCAACGGCGACGGAGAACTGACCATTTTGGTCTATGTTTAGGATTCGCCCGTTCACCACATCGACGCACCAGAGAATTTCGCTGCGGTCAAAAGATGGGCCTTCAAGGAAGCTCGACGCATGCAGCCCGGCGGGTTGGCCAGCATTCCATTCACTTTTTTCAGTGCCGGTGCGAAGCTCGTCCGGTAAGCGTGCGAACGGTTTGGCCTCAAGCGTTTCGGGTAACGCAAACATCGCTGATTGTCTCCGTTGATGTAATGGGGCGACGTGTGAGCAACAGCGTCGCGGCAGCAGCCGTTAGTACCAGCACGCCGGTAATGACGAATCCAGCCTGATAGCTATGCGTCATAGAAACGACGTACCCGGTAGCGATGGGAGCTATCAGGCCAAAGCCGTTACCACCGACGCTAATCATTGCGATTGCCGTTCCCGAATCTTTCTTCGAGGGTAACAGGTCGTTGACCAACGACAGGTTTGATGCAACCGCCGCAGTGCACCCGGTCAACGAAAGCGTCAGCAGAAGCATCACGAGCCAGAGTTCATTGGCTCCCGGAACCAGCAAGATGAGAGCGGACATCAGCAAGCAGGCAGCTACGACAGCCCTTCGGCTTCCTCCAGCGATGTCCTTGCCGCGCAGATAGCGGTCGCTGCAGCTACCAATTAACACACCAAGTATTGCGGCACCGGCATATGGAATTGCAGTGAACAGCGCGCTTCGCGTGATGCTCATGCCCTTTTCCGCCTGCAGATAACTCGGCATCCATGTCAGGAAGAGATATGTCGCATACACGGCACAACCGTGGGTGAATGCGATAGCCCAAATGGTCTTTGACCGGGCCAGCGCTGCAAAGCCGAGGCGCTGCGGCTCTATCGAGCCCCTGGTTCCCACCGCGTTTCGAGAAGAGAGAATGTGTTTGCGCTCCGCCTCGCTGAGCCACTTGGCATCCTCGGGCTGTCGAAACCAAATGAGCCACGCTGCCAACCAGACGAAGCCCGTGGAGGCGGCAACCAGGAACGCTGCGCGCCAACCGTATGTCGTCACAACCCATCCGAGGCCGATGGCTCCGATAGCCGGTCCGAGGAGGCTGCCCGCGTGAAAGATTGAGGTTGCGATTCCACGCTCAGAGGCTGGAGCCCATTCGCGAATCACGCGGCCTCCAGCGGGATAGGACGTCGACTCGCCAAGCCCCATCAGAAGTCGCGTCGCTAGCAGAGAAATGAATCCGCCGGTGAAAGCGGTCAATGCGGTTGCGAGGGACCAAAAGCCGATGCCCCATGCATTGAGGCGTTTGCTGCCGAACCGGTCGACCAGCAAACCCATCGGAATCAGCGCAACTGCGTACAGCCACAGGAATGATGAAAACAGGTAGCCTAGATTGACCGGCGACAGCGAGAATTCCTTGCCTATTTGAGATGACGCAATGGACAACGCCACGCGGTCGACATAGTTCACAACCGTTAGCAGGAACAGGAAGAGGTATACCCAATATCGGCGTTTCATTGCATCGTCTCCGTATGTAGTTTTTTAAACCACCAGATAGTTATTCGAGCGTCTCGTCCTTGCCAATGACGCTAGCTGCTCGTAGTGCATCATCGAGCCATGGTGAAACGAGAAGGCCGTCCCGGATTTCTGCGAGGCGTTGGGCCTCTGCCTCGAGCTTCTTCTCGGCTGCCTTGAGAACCTTGTCCACATCTGAGCGAGGAATGACGACGACACCGTCACAGTCGCCGATAACCAGGTCACCTGGCTCAACTGATACTCCGCCCAGCGAGATGGGCACGCCAATGCGGCCATCGAGGCCTTTGGTCGGGCCGGCGGGATTACGGCCATTTGCGAAAATCGGCATGTTGCTGTTGCGAAGAGTCGCGACATCGCGCGCTGCGCCGTCGACAACCAGTCCACCGAGCTTGGCCGCGATTGCTTGCGTCACCATCAATTCGCCAAAGAGTGCGGCTGATTGATAGCCTTTACCATCTACAACGATGATATCGCCCGGCTTCGCAAGTGCCAGCGCAACGTGGAACATCAGGTTGTCGCCCGGGCGAACCTCGACCGGAAACGCGGGGCCTGCGACCACCATACTCGGGACGAGCGGCTGGATGTTGCCGTGCAATGCACCTCGACGTCCCGCGACGTCACAGAGAACTGCAGCCTGGAATTCGCGCGCACGCTCGATTTGCTCCGGCGTGACGCGTTCGAAATCGGCGGTTTCATTGAAACGGTTCGTCTTCATGGGGATGCCCTTAAACAGTTGCGTTGATGGTGTTGAGCTTCGGGATGACTTGATGTGGCGGAGTGCGACCGGCGAGGGCTTCAATCACTGCGTGCGCCGCTGCGTAGCCCATCCGAACGAGCGATTCTTTGCTGCTCGCTGCGATGTGTGGGGAAGCTACGAAGTTCTCGAGCGTTAGCAGGGGGTGGGACGCCGGCACAGGCTCGATTTCGAATACGTCGCTTGCCGCGCCAGCGATTTGTCCATCAACCAGTGCCTGGTAGAGCGCGTGCTCATCTACAATCCCGCCGCGCGCCACGTTGATGAAAAGCGCTGAACTGCGCATGAGCTTGAATTCAGCTGCACCGATGAGGTTCTTCGTGGCGGCCAGCAGCGGCAGATGCAAGCTGACAACATCGCAAGCCGGCAGCAGCTCATGAATAGAGTTCACTCGCACGGCGGCCAGTTCTTCGAAGGCGGCATCGGGAGCGTACGGGTCGTAGACAACCAACCCAGAGCCAAACGCGGCCTTGAAGAGACGTGCTGTTCTGCGACCAATATCACCGAAGCCAAGGAGACCGACGGTCTTCCCGGTCAGTTCGACTCCCCCCTGGAGTTGCATTTGCTGCAATTGACGTAGAACCCGGTCAGCAACGCTTACCTTTCTCGCAAGCGCCAGGGTGATTGCGAGAGCATATTCCGCGACAGCGTTGGCATTGGCTCCGGGCGTGTTCGTCACCAGGACGCCAGCTTCGCTCGCCGCTTCGATGTCGACGTTATCTACGCCGGTGCCGTGCTTCGCGACAATCTTCAGGTTCTTGGCCTTCGAAAAGTCTGACGCTCTGACTTCGAAGGTTCGTACGACGACGGCGTCTGCGTTGGCGTGCCAGTCGGCGGTGCGTGATTCGGGATAATTGACGACCGTGTGAGCCTTCGAGAGCAGTTCCACCGCGCTCGGGTCAATCTGGTCCATGACGAAAACTTTCATGTGCTGGTTCCGCTGTTTGTCGAGGTAGCGAGACCAAGCATAAAAGCGACTTTCAGGTAGGACGTAGCGACATTTTTCGACCCAGGAGCATTCCGTTTTCGACTGTCCGGGTGAACCCCTGGAAAAACGCTCTGAGCTTTGCTAGGTGCGAGAATGCAAATGAGGCAAACCCGGTGGGAACCGCGCCGGCAGGTCAACCAGGGTTAATCCGCAAGTCGAAAATGGAATGCTGGAACATCGACAAAAGTCGCTACGCATAGACTTATCAGACGACTTACGATGGGCCACGGTCAGAGAACCGGAACAGGTGACCGGCGCCGCCGGGGATAGGAGACACGTATGAATGGCAGTTCCACCGCCCGGACGGGCTATCGCTGGATTGTTCTCGCGATGATATTTTTGACCTACTGCATCGCTGGAGCGGACCGCGCCAACCTCGGTGTGGTCATCCCGACGATTCGGAGCGAATATCACCTGAGCAACACGGACATCGGTGCCATGGCCAGCCTGTTTTACTTCGGCTACGCCATCGTGCAAATCCCGTCGGGGTATATTTTCGGCAAGCTCGGCGTTCGAGGACTGATGGTCGGTTCCATGGTGCTGACGTCACTTGCGACACTGTTTATGGGTCTGGCCGGCAGCGTCTTCCAACTCAAAGCTGCGCGTGCAGTTCTTGGCCTTGCGGAAGGCCCCATCAACATCGGCATCGTGTCGACTATCAATCGGTGGTTCCCTCCTCAGGAGAAGGGATTGGCAGCCGGTGTCTTTATCTCCGCCATCAAATTCTCGCCAGCATTCGTTCCCCCGCTTTGCGCTCTTTTGCTTCTGAAGTTTGGCTGGCGCGACGTGTTCTTCTTCTTTGCGGTCCCTGGACTCATCACCTCGTTGCTGTGGTTCTGGCTGGTCCGCGATGAGCCCAAAGAATCCCGCTACGTTTCGCAGAGTGAGGTCGATTACATCAAATCTCCGCCTCCGGCACAGCAAGTGCAAGGCCACACGAAGACCGTCGAGACTGTCGAACACTCGTGGGTGGACCGTCTGATTAGGACTCGCCGGGTGCAACTGCTTTCGACGAGTCGGTCCATCTTCACTTCCTGGAATGTCTGGGGATGTGCGCTCGGCTATTTCTTCCTGGTGGGTATCACCTACGCCATCATGACTTGGGTA
Source organism: Paraburkholderia steynii (assembly GCF_900100565.1). Classification (NCBI taxonomy): domain Bacteria; kingdom Pseudomonadati; phylum Pseudomonadota; class Betaproteobacteria; order Burkholderiales; family Burkholderiaceae; genus Paraburkholderia; species Paraburkholderia steynii. Next base: position 141,059 of record NZ_FNDI01000018.1, read on the forward strand.
CCCACCTATCTGGTCAGCGTGAAGCATTTTTCGGTGATGAAGATGGGAGCGGTCGCGTCCGCGCCTTGGGTTGGTGCGATTGTTGGCAACTTGCTCGGCGGATGGCTCTCAGACACGGTCTTCGCTCGGCGCCGTAAGCCCGTCATGATGATTACCTCGGTGGCGACCGTAGGGATGATGTACGCATTGCTGTTCGCGCCGAACGACCCGATGATGCTTGCTCTTCTGTTCTTCGTTGCAGGCGTGTTGCTTAATCTCGGATACTCAACGTTCCTCGTGTATCCAATGGGCATCGCCACCCGTGACAAGGTGCCGCTCGCCGCATCAATCGTGAACACAGGTGGCTCTCTCGGTGGAGCGTTCGCGCCGTTCATTGTCGGGCTCATCCTCGACAAATCTGGCTGGCCATGGGTGTTCGCCTTTTTGGCAGCGTGTTCGGCCGCGACCTTCCTGCTTCTCCTTAGCATCATCGAACCGCGAACTGCGTCCGGCGATGAGCAACCTTCAGTCGCGCTCCCCGCGCGTGACGGCAACAAGCAGCTCGTCGAGCGAAGCGCCTGATGTGTCGCCAACGTGAACTTGTTTATCGAGACGATAAGTGCATGCACTCCTATAATGAGACGCCGCGATTTTGCGGCGTTCCTGTAGGTTATCTATCGCGATATGACTCTCAAACAGCTTGAGGCATTCTATTGGGCAGCCAGCCTTGGCAGCTTTTCGATAGCAGCTACTCGCTTGCACGTAACGCAGTCCACGCTGTCGAAACGCATTGCGGAACTGGAAGCCGCGTTAAACGTGCCACTCTTCGACAGGTCCGCTCAGAGGTCCGTCTTAACAGAGCACGGGACAAGAATTCTTGGCCATGCTCATAAGATTCTCCAGTTCGAGGGCGAGATTCATGAACTGCTCGGCACGGCTCCCCGCCTTTCGGGGCTATGTCGGTTCGGCGTCAGCGAACTCACGGCTCTTACCTGGTTTCCGAAGTTTGTCGCGCGGATTACGACCGAGCATCCGGATTTGGCGTTGGAGCCGTACGTCGACCTCGCTGCGGGGCTGGAGCGCCGCCTCGTTCGGGGCGAGATTGATTTCGCCATCCTTCCGCAGAGCAGCGAGGACAACCCGACACTGACCTCAGTCCCGCTCGCCATGCTCGAGTTTGCGTGGATGTCGTCACCCAAGCGGATTCCCGCAGGCACTGTTCTCAAGTCTGAAGACATAGCTCGCCATCCAATCCTGACGATGACAGCAGAATCTCGTCTGACGGCGACCTACGAGTCCTGGGCTGCGTCGAACAAGATTTACGGACGCCGCATCCTCGCCTGCAACAGTCTAAGTGCCATCGTCGGGCTGACGGTGGCAGACGTTGGGATCAGCTTTCTGCCGCGCCTGTTTATGCGTAACCTCATTGAAGCGGGTCAACTGAACGCATTCCGGACTATGCCTGAGTTGCCGAGCATCGAGTATTGCTTCAAATGGCGCACGGACGATACCCGAGCGTTCATTTCCGCCCTTGCTCAATTCGCAAAAGAAGAGGCGGATTACACGCTCTCACTTGGTTCCCAGAGCGCATATATCTCCACGACGACACGACAATGACTTTGCAAGCCGGCAGCACTTCTCGCTTCAGCAAAATTCTCAGCCTTGACGACTTCGAAGCAGCAGCACGATCACCAAAACGAGGTATGAAATGAACCTTGATGATTCGGCGAGGGCGGTAGGTATCGGTAGTCCGGCCAACGAACTTAAGACTTTGGCTGATGTGGCCGCGAAATTACGCGTCCGACGACTGCCTATGCGTCATTACTCACGGGCCCGATAGGGTTGCTGGCTGCCCGACTGACGGATCGCACAGACGTGGAATGCGTCGCCATTCTCGGCTACAACTGATCCGATACGAGTGACCGCTGCACCCCTTGAAGTCGCCGTTGGTGTAGAACATCGTCCTACGTCCGCAGTGGGTCCGACTACTGCCTGATGCGGGAGCATCAATGGCGTGACGCTCCACCTGCGCAAAGATGGCCGAGCTGCACGCCAAGGGCGAACCGCCGCTGCATGAGGACTTCAGACACCAGGGTATCTTGAGTACCGTCTCCACCGGCAGCCGAGTAGAGGATGCCCGCATCGGCGACAAAGCCGCTGTGGTGCCCACGCTGGCCAGACACCCGCTGGATCCATGGGCATCAACACCATCGTGCTGGACCACGACGATCCCTTCCCGACGGTTACAACCTGGGGGAAATCTGGCCGTAACAGTAAGAGCGTCAAATAGGCTGGCGATTTCTGCGCAGCAAATCGAGTCGGTACTGGATCGGGATGGTGGTCTTGCTAGTCCGAGAGGCTTCCCATTGCGCGCGCGGTTCTCCCTGCGCCCGCTGGGGACGGGACGTCCACTTTGCGCCCATGATTGCTTCGAGCCGCTCAGCCGTTCTTTGCACTAAAACCCGCTTGAAAACCGCGCACCGCGATCCAACTTTCCTCGACGTACCGGTCGGTGACAGGAACATGTTTCGCTAAGGTGAAAATCATCACTTGGGCCTCGCTAAGCGGCCTGAGCGCAAAACCTTGAGTCACGCAACGATAGCCACAACGTCGCTTTTGTGAGCGTGAAACCCGTAGGGCAGGACAGATCCGACCGGACCCACGATGACAGTTTCGACGTAGGGACGCAATGCGACAATCACCGGATGCTCCCGGCACCCGACATGCCGGTCAACGAAGTACCGGCATTTCACTCAGGCTAACCATCCGTCACTCAGGTTAATTGATCCACGCAATCAGCGCGGGTTACCTTAGGAAAAAATCAGCGTCACCACCCGCGCAGAATCGGAGCGCCGCGTTCCACGTTGGTCCAGTCGGCGGGAATAGCACGCGTCAAGTCTGTTCAAGGAGACACCCATGCACGACATCGAATCAATGAAACGAGACGGCCTGGTTTTTGAGGTGCCGGACGCGTTCTCGAAGCGGGCGACGATTGCAGGTATGGAAGCCTACAATGCGCTGTGCGCAGAAGCAGAGAAAGACTACGAAGGATTCTGGGCTCGCCTCGGCCGGAATAACCTTTTGTGGTCCAGGCCGTTTACTCAGGTTATCGACGAGAGCAACGCGCCGCTATACCGATGGTTTGGTGATGGTCAACTCAACGCGTCCTACAACTGTCTCGACCGCAATCTTCAAAACGGCAACGGTGACAAACCTGCGATCCTGTTCGAGGCGGATAACGGCGAATTAACGCGCGTCACATATTGCGAGCTGCATGCCAAAGTCTGCCGATTTGCAAACGCGCTGAAGAGCCTTGGTGTCTCCAGGGGCGACCGTGTCGTCATCTATCTGCCGATGTCGATCGAAGGCGTAGTGGCCATGCAGGCTTGCGCTCGCATTGGAGCGATCCATTCGGTGGTCTTCGGAGGTTTTTCGGCGAAGGCACTGCAGGAGCGTATCGCCGATCTCGGTGCGGTTTTGCTGATCACTGCGGACGAACAGATGAGGGCGGGGAAGGTGCTTCCGCTCAAGTCCATCGCGGACGAGGCGCTCTTGATGGGAGGCTGTGAGTCCGTGCGTCACGTAGTGGTTTACCGGCGGACGGGCAACAGGATCGAATGGATTGAAAATCGCGATCGCTGGATGCACGAGATTTCGGCGAGCCAGCCCGAGACATGCGAAGCCGAACCGGTGGACGCCGAGCATCCCCTCTTTGTCTTGTACACGTCCGGTTCCACCGGCCGTCCTAAAGGCGTACAACACAGCACAGCCGGCTACCTGCTCTGGGCGATGCTCACGATGCAATGGACATTCGACATCAAGCCGGAGGACGTGTTCTGGTGTACCGCAGATATTGGCTGGATCACGGGGCACACGTACATTGCGTACGGTCCGCTCGCGGTGGGCGCAACGCAGGTCATGTTTGAAGGCGTGCCGACGTACCCGGATGCGGGCCGCTTCTGGGAAATGATCGAGCGCCACAGGGTCAACATTTTCTACACGGCGCCGACGGCGATCCGCTCGTTGATCAAGGCAGCCGACGCGAATGCACAGGTGCACCCCAGCCGCTATGACCTGACGAGTTTGCGTCTGCTTGGCACCGTGGGCGAGCCAATCAACCCAGATACGTGGCAGTGGTATCACCATCACATCGGCAGCGATCGCTGTCCGATTGTCGACACCTTCTGGCAGACCGAAACCGGCGGCCATATGATCGCACCTTTGCCCGGTGCGACGCCGCTCGTGCCGGGCTCGTGCACGCTTCCGTTGCCGGGCATCATGGCCGCGGTGGTCGATGAAAGCGGGCAGGCATTGCCGGATGGGAGTGGCGGAATCCTTGCAATCCGGCGCCCATGGCCGTCGATGATCCGCACGATCTGGGGCGATCCTGAGCGATTCCGGCAGAGTTACTTTCCCGCGGAACTTGGAGGTAACCTCTATCTCGCCGGTGACGGAGCGATCCGCGACAAGGACAACGGCTACTTCACGATCACGGGTCGCATCGACGACGTGCTCAACGTTTCCGGACACCGGATGGGGACGATGGAGATCGAATCGGCGTTGGTCGCCCACCCTCTGGTGGCCGAGGCCGCCGTAGTGGGTCGTGCCGATGAAGTGACCGGGGAGGCCATCTGCGCCTTCGTGGTGCTCAAGCGCGAGTGTCCGTTGGGCGGCGAAGCGCGGCAACTCGCTGGCGACCTCCGAAAATGGGTAGGCGAGCAGATCGGACCGATTGCCAAGCCGAAGGACATCCGGTTCGGAGACAACTTGCCGAAGACCCGCTCGGGGAAGATCATGCGGCGACTGCTACGCTCGCTGGCTAAAGGTGAAACAATCACCCAGGATGTCTCGACTCTCGAAAATCCCGCGATTCTGGAGCAACTGGGCGAGGCATTCTAGCGTCGACGTATACTGAGGGATGGTATCTGTACCCTCGCGTTCGCACACGATCAACGAGTCACCATGGCAATCCCCGCCTCTCCCCGGCAAAGCAGAATGAGCGAACCATCGCCGTCTGAGCGCCGAAGGATGCGGGGTAACGCTATTGACACCCGTTAGCGCGAAACGATAACGCTCAATTGCGACACATCCAAAGCCCGAGATGCGCGACCGAATCGACGATGAGATCACCTTTCGCAAGCTGGAAGTCCTGCTCGCGTTCATGGAGACGGGCAACCTGTCAAAGGCGGCCGAGGTCCTGGACGTCAGCACGGTCAGCGTGCACCGGGCCTTGCATTCGCTCGAACAAGGCGTGCGCTGCGCGCTGTTCCGGCACGAGGGCCGCAATCTGAAGTCGACGGAAGCCGCACAGATGCTCGCCGACGTGGCAGAAGAAGTGCTCACACTGATGTCCGACGGCATTCGCGCGACGCGCGAGGCCGCGGGCTATTCGTCAGACCGTCTGAAGATCGGCTCGCTGTATTCGCTGACGATCAAGACCGTGCCGGGCATCATCATCGACCTGAAGGTGCGTCGGCCAACCCTTCAGGTCGAACTCGTGCTCGGGTCGAATGCCGAGCTGCTCGACAAGCTGAAGCAGGGCGCGGTCGATGCGGCGCTAATGGCAGTGGCCGAGGGCGAGCCTGAAGTCGATTCGTTGCCGCTCTTCGAAGACGACATCTTTTTCGCGGCACCCGCAAACTCGCGCTTTGCGAATCAGCAAGCGGTCGACCTGAGGGATTGTCGCGACGAGACATTCGTGTCGCTTGGCGAGGGTTTCGTCACTTATCACGGCTTTCGGGACGCGTTTCGTGTGGCGGACTTCACGCCGAACGTGACGATGAAGGTCGGCGATATCTTCTCGCTGATGAATCTGGTGAGCGGCGGGGTCGGCTATACGCTGCTGCCGGGCCGCGTGCGCGGCGTGTTCGGCGACAAGGTGCAATTCATTCCGCTCAAGCCACAGTACCTGATGCGTCAGACCATTGGTGTCAGCTATCTGCGTGCGCGTGAACGCGATCCGAACCTGCTTGCGCTGATGGCGGTCTGCCGTCTGCGAACCCGCAACGCCGACTGAAGGTCATTCGGCGTTCGGCCGTCATGCGTGCGAGCGTTCGCGCTCGATCAACGTACAGAGGTCCGGCAATGCGGTCTCGCTGCTGCTGGCCGCGATGCTTTCATTGAAGGTTGCGCGGGTCATGCGGGTCAATACGTTGCCGCACGGCATCTCGATTACGAGGCGGGCGCCGCGTTCCCACGCGAGCCGCATCGTGTCGAACCAGCGCACCTGCTGCGCCATGTTGCCGGCAAGATCGGCCGAGATGCGTGGTCCGTCGAACAGCGGCCGCGCCGCGCTGCTACTCAGATACACCGCGCGAGGCGCATGAACGGTGACGTGCGCGAATGCTTCGGCAAGTGCAGCCGCTGGCTCATCGAGCAACGCGCAATGGGATGGCACGGCGACGTCGAGCCGCTCGCAGCGTTGCGCGCCGTGTTCCAGTGCAAGTGTATTGAGTTCATGCATTGCGGCGTCGCTGCCGGCAACCACCATCTGTGTCTCGGCATTGAGGTTCGCGAGAAAGACTGGCGTGGCCGCGCGGTTGATCTGTGCGATCAGCGTTTCGAGCGGGCGCTGCCTGAGGCCGACGATCGCCGTCATTCCATAGCCGCTCGGATAAGCGCGTTCCATCAACTGGCCGCGCAGTGCTACGAGCCTGACCGCGTCCGCGTAGCGCAGTGCACCGGCCGTCACTGCGGCCGGATAGGCGCCGATCGACAGACCTGCGACGATGTCCGGTTCGCAGCCGTACGCACTGAACACACGCGCCTGCGCGACACCCGCGATCAAAAGGCATAGCTGAACGGCGATGGTCGAGCGCAGCGAAGCGACGTCATCGAGCGAGCGGACATCGTAGCCGAGCGTATCACTGGCCTCTTCGAGCGCGCGGGACGCTTCGACGTGATCCGGCAGCGCATCGAGCATGTCGCTCTTTTGCGAACCCTGGCCGGGGAAGGTGAACAGGATGCTCATGACGGTTGCGATAGAGACGGGGCGTGAGCAGCCCACGGGTTGGCGACAAGCATTGGCCCCTGTCCCGTCTTCAACAGCACGCGGTCTGTGAGCCCCGCCCATTCGGCGAGCGCAAAGCCGGCGTCGCCGGTATCGACCTGCATGTCGACGCGTGCGCCAGCAGCCTGAAGAACAGAAAGAATCGAGCGCGCATCGTCGCGAGACAACGGCTTCGCGGCGCGCAGCAGCAGATCGAGGTCGCTGTCCGGTCGCAGTGTGCTGATGCCGCTTGCCAGCGCGAAACCGACGCTGCCGGTGATGCCCCACGTCAGCCGCAAGCGGTCGAGTTCAGGCGCAACGCGGCTCAGCGCGCTCACGCACGGCAGCTTCGCAAAGCCGGCATGACGGCGCCAGGCCCGTGCTTGCGCAAGCGATTCCGGTGTGACATGGCGCCGGATGCGCTCGCGCGGCACACGGGCGGCGAAGCGCTGGCTGCGTTCATGTCCGCGCAAGCCGACGGGCACCAACCCATCATCGATAACCGTTTCGCGACGCACCACCACTGGAGCGAGAGTCAGCCATCCGCGCGTGGCCCAGACGGGCACCGTCGAAGTCGATCGAAGGTCGCGCGGCTCAGCGATCCACAGCAGATCGTGCGCGCGGAACGTCGCGCCAGTGGCTTGAGCGGTGCGCATGCTGACTCTCCCGGACGTTGCGCTCACGGGTTCACCAGCGCTCTCGTCGCAAAGAACAGCACCGACGGTCCGAGCAGGCAACCGACGCCCGTATGAAACGTCGCAATCAACGCGCCATAAGGCACGAGCCGCCGATCGGTAGCGGCAAGCCCCGCGCTGACGCCGCTTACCGTGCCCGCGAGGCCGCCGAAGATCATCGCGGAGCGGGGCGTCTTCAGCCCCATGAAGTTAGCCGCGATCGGCGTGCCAATCATGACGATGATCGCCTTGATCAGGCCGGTCGCGATGCTCAGCGCAATCACGTCGGAACTGGCGCCGATCGCCGCGCCTGTCACCGGTCCGACTATATAGGTGACGGCGCCCGCACCGATGGTCGTCATGCTGACCGCGTCGGTGTAGCCGAAAGCATGCGCGATGCTCGCACCGACGATGAACGGCAACAGCGTGCCGAGCAGGAGCGACACCGCGCCGATGAGCCCGGCCTTGCGCGCCTCATTGGCCTGCACTTCGAACGCGGTGGCGACGATGGCAAAATCGCGCAGCATGGCACCGCCCATCAGGCCGACACCCGTAAAGAGCGGCAAATCCGCGAGACCTTTCTGTCCGCCCGTGAAGACGCCGCCTAACCACGCGAGCACCAGGCCGATCACGATCGCGATGGCCGAGCCATGCACGCGTCCGAATGTCAGTTTGCGCGAGATCAAAGACGACACCCACATAATGAGACCCACCAGCGCGAACGAAGTCACGAGGCCGTTCTGAACCAGTTCTTTTTCGAGCATGTGCAACATGATGGACTCCTGGTTCAGATTTCTTCGAGGTGGGGAGCGTTCACGAACGAGGTGCTGTCGCGACCGGTACGGGAAAGAACGGCGATGCAGCACGCGCAAACGGCTGCTGCACCAAGTGCCGAAAGCAGCGCGACGGGACCTCCCTTGATCGCTGCCACGACGTTCTGGTTCGCGGCCATCGCGACGACCACGGGGATATACAACGCGCCCCAGAAGCCGACGCCCGCTTCTGTTTCTTTCGGCAGCAACCCTTTCCCGTGCAGATAGAGGCGCAAAAAGATCAGCAGCAGCATCGCGATGCCAACGCCACCGACATTTGTCTTGACGCCGATCGCGACCCCGAGCAGGTCGCCGAGAAAAAGTCCAGCCAGATGGCAGAACGCGAGTAGTGCGGTTCCGTAGATGATCATGTGCTGTCTCCTATGTTTGCTTTATGGACCACTGATGGGTCGGTACCGGCTGATGAGCGTACCCCGGCGCGGCGTCTGATGTCGCATCGGGGCAGAGGTCATGGTGGGTTCAACGCCATTGCTCGCGCAACTTTTGCCGCACGGTCACGGATGCCGCGCGGTGCGGGCTTGCGAGCCGCCCGGCGAGGCCGCGCGACGGGTCGGCTCGAATGTCGTTGAGCGCGTCGTACAGCGTCTTTTCGATCGTCGTCTGGTCGGCGCCACTGGGTGCATCCGCGTTGCTCACGTGAAGGAGCTTCCACAGCAGCCCGAGCGACGCGTAGTTGTCGATGTCGTAGGCCATGGGCGGTACCTTCGCGGCAAACGCTTCGAGATCGGCCACCGTGCGCAGCGTGATGCGCGCGGCGGATTCCTTGCCCATCGCATGCACCATCACCTGCGGATCGGCGAGCGCGATCAGGCGGTTCGCCTGGTAGCCATGCGCGAGAAACGCGCCCGACACCGCGCGCCCGACGATCAGTCCGATCACAGGATGACCGGCCAGACGCGCACTTGCGTATGCATCGGCGGCGCCTGCCAGCGCCTGGTGGATCCCGTAGGCTTCTTCGCGCCGTCCATACGCCTGGCTCGGGACATCGATGATCGCAACGATCGGGCGCTTCTCTTCGCGCGCCGCATCGGCGTCGATCACCTCGCGCACCGCGCGCGCGAGTTCCCATCCTTCGATCAGCCCGACCTCGCCGCCGCGTACGCGCGGGAACGGATTGTCGGGCGTAGGCACCACCGCGATATAGCGGGCCGGGTGCTCGCCGAGCCGCGCATCGACCACCCGTACCGAGGACGGAAAACCGTGCTGCAAAGGTGCGCTGTAGGTGAGCGCGTCGAGCCAGACGGCGCCCCGCGCGGAAAGCTGCTGTGTGCTCATTGCTGAAACCCCTTGCCGTAGATCGCTACCACTTGTTCCGGTGTGGCCTGCACGCCCGGATCAATCTCAGAAAGCCGTTGCAGAAAGCCGGTGACCCGTTCGCTGCGGCACACGGCCGGACGTCCCGCGCGAAACAGCTCGATGACGGCCGCACGGATCGCATCGGTATCGTCGGCTGCGTACACGTCGACGAGACCGGTGCGATGACGCTGCTCGCAGCCGGTGAAGCTCCAGATCATCGGCCGGTCGCGCGAGTCAAACTCGGCGATGCCGGCCTCCTGTTCGATGACGGCCGGCCCGTTGAGTCCGAGACGCGCTTCGCGCGTGCCGATCAGATAGCTGCAAAGCCCGGCCGAGATCGACATGCCGCCGTAGCAGCCGATCGGACCAGCGGTGATGCCGATCACCGGCTGATAGCGGCGCAAGTCGACGATCGCAGCGTGAATCTCCGCGATCGCGGCGAGCCCGAGATTCGCCTCCTGCAGGCGCACGCCACCCGTCTCGAACAGGATTACCGCGCGTGTCGGGATGCCGTTGCGGTTGTCTTCGGCGGCGAGTTCGAGGCTGCCCGCGATCTTCGCCGCCGACACCTCGCCCATGCTGCCGCCCTGGTAGCCGCCGTCGATGGCGAGCACGACAGCGGGCTGGCCGTCGATCAGTCCTTTGGCGACCACGGCGCCGTCGTCAGCTTGCGTGACGATCCCTTGCCGCGCGAGCCAAGGTGAACGCACGCGCTCGAACGGATCGAGCAGTTCATTGAAGCTCCCTGCATCGAGCAGTCGCTTCGCCCGGCTGCGCGCGTCGAGCTCGATGAAGCTCTGACGCTCGAGCAGTTCCTGTGTATCCATGATCGTTATGCTCCGCCCGTTGATTGCAATTGTTCCAGCACCTGGCCGATGCGCATTTGTACGACGCCAGGCGTCGCGCCGGAATCGTTGATTTCGAGCTTCGCGGCCGGCAGCGAGCCGTCGCCGAAGATGCGTTCCAGCACCGCCTCCCAGACACGGGCCTTGCCGTCGACGGAAGTCGTGATGTTCACGACGGTAAGGTGCGCCGCGTTGGCTTCGAGCAGGACTTCGAGGTCGCCCGACGCGACCACGCCGGCCACTGCACGGCGTTGCGCGGGTTGTCCCGCCGGGAATTCAAAAACGATGGTTTCCATTCACTTTCCTATGCGTTCGTCGTATTGGGCTTCGTCGTCGCCGGAGCTTCGACCTGAAGCCGGTCGAGAAAGAGCGTGGCGGCGAGCAGATCGGCGGCGCCGCCGGGCGACACGTGCAACTCGACGAGACGGCGATCCAGTGCCTTCAGATCACGGCGGCCGGACAGAGTAGCGGCACCACCGTGGGCAAGGACGCGCCGCGCACCGCTTTGCATCTCGGCGAGTGCGCTGCGGCCCCCGCGTGCAAGCACACAGGTGTCGTCGAGGCTCGCCATCACCGCGAGCAGCGCGTTCAACCTGGCGGCCGTCTCGCTGTCGCCGCGCTGGCGCGAGCGGACGAGCTCCGGCAGCGCGACTTGCACGACGTGCGGGAAACCGGCCTGTGCCTGTCCGCGTGCGCCGCCGACGTTGTATTCGATGCGTGCCTGCTCGCCTTTGTGGCCGGTTTGCAGCGGCGCGTGCCGGTCGGAGATCCGCGCGATCTCGGCTGCGCGTGCGGCGATCGCATCGGCTGCAAGGTCGTCCGGCTCTCGTGCGGCTGCCGTCACCAGCAGTCCGAGCGCCCAGATCGCGCCGCGATGCGTGTTGACACCATGCGTCGCGTCCATCATCCGTGCTTCGCCATCGCGGCCGATTGCGCCGATGCGCTCACGCAATTCGGGCAGCGGCCGCGTTTCGATACCGGCCTGAGCGAGTTCCACGAAGGTCAGTTGTAGGGCCAACGCCGATTTGCACATGAGCTTCCAGTCGAGATCGTGATGCGCGCCCTGACTGCGGATATCGACGAGTCCGGGTTTCGGCGCGAGCGTCACTTCATCGATCAGCGCGCCGACCACCTGCGCGCCGAAATCCCCGGCGAGGTCGGATGAAGCGCGTTGCAGTGGCGCATGGATCATTGCGAGGTTCTCGCGCATCACCAGCTCCGGTAACGTGCGGGCGGCTCGTACAGTCCGTCCGACCAGTCAACGAGATCCGCGATGCTCTTCGCGGCAAGCAGCGACCGGTTCGCTTCGCTGCGGTGAACGCCGAGGTCCTCGGGCAGGGCGATCAGACCGTCGCGCCGCAGTGCCGCCCGCTTCTCTGCGCTGCTCGAAAGGCCGATCGGCGTCACACCCGCGACGGCCGCGATCATTTCCTTACGTTGTTCGAGCGAACGCGCCTTGTACAGATACGCAATGCCTTCCTCAGTCAGCACATGCGTGACGTCGTCGCCGTAGATCATCACCGGTGCGATCGGCATGCCCGTTTCGCGTCCAACTTCCACCGCGTCGATCGTCTCGACGATGGTCGGCTGGCCGCCCGCCTGAAACGTCTCGACCATTTGCACAACCAGCTTGCGGCCGCGCTCGAGCGGGCTGTCGGTTTGCAGCAGATCGAGCCAGGCAGGCGTCGCGTGGCGGCGGCCATGCGGATCGTGGCCCATGTTCGGCGCACCGCCGAAGCCGGCGAGTCGCCCATGCGTGACCGTCGACGAGTTGCCCGCGCCATCCATCTGCAGCGTCGAGCCGATGAACATGTCGATCGCGTACTGGCCGGCGAGCTGGGACATCGCGCGATTCGAGCGCATCGAACCATCGCGGCCGGTGAAGAAGACATCGGGCCGTTGCGCGACATACGCTTCCATGCCCAACTCGCCGCCGAAGCAGTGCACGCTGTCGACCCAGCTGGTTTCGATTGCGGGAATCAGCGTCGGATGCGGATTCAGCGTCCAGTGGCGGCAAATCTTGCCCTTCAGCCCGAGCTTGTCACCATAGGTCGGCAGGATCAGTTCGATTGCGGCAGTGTTGAAGCCGATGCCATGATTCAGCGATTGCACCTGATGCCGTTCGTAGATGCCTCGAATCGCCATCATCGCCATCAGTATGTGGACGGGAGTAATCAGGCGCGGGTCCCGCGTGAACAGCGGCTCGATAAAGAATGGCTTGTCCGACTGGACCACGAAGTCGATCCACGAACCGGGAATGTCGACGCGCGGCAAGTCTTTCGGATCGTCGACGATTTCGTTGACCTGGGCGATCACGATGCCGTCGCGAAACGCCGCGGCTTCGACGAGGGCAGGCGTGTCTTCTGTGCTTGCGCCGGTATAGAGATTGCCGTCGCGATCCGCCTTGTAGCCGGCGACCAGCACGACGTTCGGCGTCAGATCGACATAGAGCCGGCCATACAGTTCAGCGTACGTGTGGATCGAACCGATTTCGAGGATGCCGTCCTGCAGGAATTGCGAAATGCGCAGGCTTTGCGCGCCGGCGAAGGCGAAGTCGAGCTTTCGGGCGATGCCACGCTCGAACAGGTCCAGATGCTCGGCACGGCTCACACTCGGGATGATCAGATGCAGGCCATGAACAATTTCCGGGTCGACCTTCGCGAGCGAGCGCGACAGGAAGTCGGCCTGCTTCTGGTTGTTGCCCTCGACGACCACGCGGTCTCCCGGGGCAATCAGGTTTTGCAGGACTTCGACCATGCGGTCCGTGGGCAGGACCGCGCCGTCGGCGATCGATGCGACGCGCGCGATGCGACGTTGCTTCTCCGCCCGGCGCGTGGCCCAACGGGAGGGGGGCTGATTTTGACTCGACATGTGTGCTCTCGCTGAAGACATGAGGCGAGTCTAGGGAGCGAGGGGCTGTACTTTCAATGACCCTGAGGATGCGTTCGTTATCCTGAGACTAACAATTTGCTGTGCATCGCCCGGTGTGCCACGCCGGTCGGGCAGTTCGTCGCCTTGAGGGTTTTCCCTTGCATTGAGGAGTGGCGAAGGGTTCAGCTTCTAGTGGACGCAAGCTGCACCTGTCGGCCAATACCGGTCGCTCAACACCGAGGCGCGAGGGTCGCTTAACCGCTCCGAAGCAGCCTTACATTTGGCAGATTGTACTTTCACAAGCCTCGCTTAATGGCCGCGTCCTGTCGCAACTTCTCCTTGGGGATGTTCGAAAGTCGCGCGCATCGCCCGCAGTGCGTCTGGATCGGCCGTGCCGGCGAACGATGCATTGCGCGATCGCACGCTGCAGCATCGGCGCAGGGACGGGCCTAAACCGCGACCCGACGAGGCTCTGAGGCACCGCGACGGGAACCGGCGCCACCCTGACGACATCCTGCACGGAAGCGACTGGCTTCAACGCGCGAGGGACGTGAAGGCAACGGCCGCAATGGTGACAGCGGGCAGGAAGGACGCCGCCTGACTTACGCGAGTAGCAAGGGTCGATTTCGGGAAGTCAACCTGCCGTTGTCAACCGGCCGACCTGGAGGCGCATCTCACGACCGGCTTCTGCTGACATCCGTCGCAATCTCGCGGTCCATCGCCTCATTTTAGTTGAAACGATGTCTGCGAATCACACATTCAATGATTGTGAGCACGATCCCTTGCACTGAGGAATGAGCCCGGCTTGGAACAATCATCATCGTCACCCCGTATACCCGCCCCTCGCGCCAGTCTGCCGCCAGTGTGGCGCAACCGCCCCACGTCTTGTCCACTTTGGATTCACCATGATTTGGTGGACAACAAACGACCCAAAACCTCGATCAGCATGGCCACGGAGAGTCGATTACGGGAGGGCTATTCAAGGTGAATTTCTAGCGTTTCCGCAATCCTCGCGACAATGCCTAGCCGACGCCACTGCAAATACTTGATGTAACATGTTTGAGCAGGAGGCATCCATGCAGGAAGGTGATGCCAGCGTTCGTTCTGGGTAAGAACCCACAAAATCGCGTTCAAGACATCACGGGGATTCCGGGGGTGTCGACCATATCGCCGCGCGTGATTTACCGGAAACAGATGAACCAAACGGTTCCAGTCTTCATCCGATAGCGGTTCAAAAGCCATGTCGGTTCTCGTTGATCTTATCCGGATTAGCCAGCGGGGCAGAGTCACGCAAAGGAGATGAGTTTTCCTTCGTCGGCGCATGCCCCGCGTCCAGTCGCAATGTTTCAGAACGGTCGCGCGTGGGCTCGCCCACGGCAGCGATTGGCAACGACATCGCCAGAAAAAATTCGCCAAGAATTGCTTTCGTAATCAAGACCAGATCGAGCTGCATCGCGGTTATGCTTTCTCTGGTGGAAAATGTTCAGGGCATTGCGCCTGCTTGCGTGATCACCTTGTTGCGCAACACTCCTATACCTTCGATCTCGACCTCTATGGTATCGCCAGGCTTGATCGGGCCGACCCCCGCCGGCGTTCCCGTCATGATGTGATCACCTGGAAGCAGGGTCATATACTTGCTAAGGTAGGCAATCAGCGCGGGCACGCCATACACGAGGTCGGCCGTGTTCCCGTTCTGGCGCACTTCGCCGTTGACGCGCGTGATCAGATGCAGGTTCGACGGATCAAGTTCCGTCTCGACCACGGGTCCAATGGGCGCGAACGTGTCGTAGCCTTTGCCGACGAGGAGGCAGCCAAACTCGCTCTCACGGCGCTGCAATATCCGGTCGCTTACGTCGTTCCCGCACGTGTAACCGAATACATGATCGAGCGCATCGCTTTCGGAAACATTGCGTGTTTCCTTGCCGATGACCACCGTGAGTTCCCCTTCGAAATGAATGTTCTCTCCGTCGGACGGATACACGATGCCTTCTTCGTGGCCGATCACCGTGGTGCTGGGCTTCATGAACAGCACGGGGAGCGTTGGCGTGTTCTTGCCGACTTCCTGCGAGTGCGCGCGGTAGTTGTACCCAAGACCGAAGACACGCGGCCGGTAAAACGGACTCAACACGCGAACTGAGGCAAGGCTGTCGATGTAGCCAGCAACCTGAAGTCCTTCAAGTGGCGATCTCTTGAGCCTTTCGATATCGCCACCACTCCGGAGGATGCCGTAGTGCCAATTTTCGTCAATCGAATATCGGATGATTTTCATGGAATCTACGAGATGAAAAGCGATGAATTGCTAACGTTAGCACTGCGCAACTGATGCGTCAATCACAATACTTACCGCGCGCCTGAGTTTGACGAGCCGCCCGAGTTGCTGCCGTAGCCTGTCTGTAGCCCGCGACGCCTCGCGTTCTCATCCTGTTGGGCCGCGAGCCTCGCTTCGGCCGACTTGAGCGTGCCAGGATAGTCCAGGTCACTTCCTTCGATGGAATAGCCTGCTTTCTCGAGTTGTGCCAGTTCCGATTCCACCTGTGCACGTGTTACGGGCGCAGTCTGTTGTGCGTTCGAGGCGACGGGAAGCGTGATGGCGGAAACGATAAACACGGTTTTGACAAGCATCTTCATGGTGAGACCTCGACGTGAGATTGATTAGTTCAACTGGATTGATTGTTGCACCGCAACCATCAAGTTGATTATATGTCGCCGAGATGCTCTAGGGAATACGCTAATTGACAAATAAATCGAGAATTAAAATATGATTCGACATGCTAATTAAATAGAGCGAAAACAACTGCAATTGAAGATCAACGCATCGTTGGACGTGGCTCAGCACGGCCAGCGAAAGCGCTGGCCGCGATGCAATCCTGCATGGACCGGAAAGCATCTGCGATGCAGTAGCCTTCCCGGTCGCGCAGCAATGCTAGTCAGGGAAGCACGACATAGTTGCTAAAGCCTCCGTCGCGGTCCTTCAACCCGGAGATGGCTTCGTTGACACGTTCAAGCGGGAACTTGCGATGTTCGAGATACGACAGGTCAATGGCCCCGGTGCTGACCATGTCGGCCATTTCCTGCCCCTGCGCAGTCGTGAACCAGTTTGAACCGATGATCTGCACCTGTTCATCCATGAGCCACTTCACGTCGATCGGCAGGTCTTCAGCCACGCCGCCCACGTTGACTACCTTGCCACCGCGTCGTACGCCCTTCATTGAATCCAGCATCGTCGCGGCAGGTGCCTTTGCACCGAGAGCACTGATCACAAAGTCGGCGCCTTCACCGCCCGTCAGCGACTTTGCCCACTCGCCCGTCGAGCCCTCGCCGAGTTGCATCACTTCGATGCGGTCTGGCGCAAGCGCCTTGACGCGTTTGAGCAGCGCCTCGTCGCGCCCCGTGCCGAGAATGCGCGACAGACCCATGGCGAGCCCGAGCACCGTTGCAGCCACGCCGAGCGTCCCGGTGATTCCGTCAATCAGGGCAACCTGGCCCGGACCGGCAGCGGCGTTCTTCAGTGCGCCGTAAGACGTGCCCATGTACCCGAATCGGCCGGCCTGTTCAAAGGTCATGTTATTGGGGAGATTGACGATAGCGTACTCGGGGGCTGTCATGTACTCACTGAAGCCGCCATATGGGTAAAGATCGAAGATACGTTGACCGTCGCGACTCGTACTGAAGTAGCCGTTCAGTGTGTAGTAGCGGCATTCACTGCGTCGGCCGGCGCGGCATGCCTTGCACGATCCACACGAACGCAATGGGCTCACGTAGACGCGATCGCCCGGCTTGACGTTGAGCACTGCTTCGCCGACTTCTTCTACAACCCCTGCGGGATCCAGGCCGAAGATGGCGGGAAATTTCGGCAGCGGCTGATGCGGAAACCAGGTCGGCCAGTTGTTGATCACGTTCGCCATATTCGGCACGATGCCGCACGCCTTGACCCGTACGAGAACATCAGTCGGTCTCGGCTTTGGCACCGGGATCGTATCGAGCGTCATCGGGGTGTGGAGAGCATGCAGTCGTGCTGCAACCATCGTTCGTTCCATACATTCCTCTTTCTGGGTGATAACTTCCGCGTTACCCGCCATGTACCGACGGAAGTACTGCGCATTGCATTTGCCAGCGGCCAGGTGGTACCCGCCCAGCCTGTTTATCGAAGTCAATCCGGATCGCTGTCCCCGATCTGGACTGGTGATCCATCAACGATAGCTCTCCTCGAGTTCGATCCCGAGCGCGCCCATGATGCGCACGCCGGAGTTGTACCAGGCAATGTTCAGTGCCAGCTCGACCCGTTGCTGATCGTTCAGGAACGGCACGACCCTGTTCCAGGTTTTGTCGCTCACCGCGACCTTGAGCGTCGACTCCATGGCGACCGCCATGACCGCACGTTCCTCTTCGTTGAAGAGGGTCGACGTTTCGAAATCCGGGATCGCCTTCAGTTGCTCGGGGCTGATGCCGGCCTTCAGGCCGTGCGACTGATGATGCGCAATTTCGTATTCGGAGCCGGTGCAATGCCCCACCGTCAGAATCGCGAGTTCACGCAACTTCGGGCTGATCGACGACGCCCGGATCGCGTTCGCATAAGACAGGAACTGGTCGAGAATGTCCGGCGCATGCGCGAGCGCCCGGAAGATGTTCGCAGTGGGTACCTTGCGCTCGCGTTCAAGCCGGTCGAAAAGGGCGTCGTTGACGCCTTCGACGTCGGAGCGCTGAAGATATTTGACGCGTGCCATGTTCGTTGTTCCTTCCGTTATCAGCTCTTTGCGAGCCGGTTTTGAATGTAGGTCTCGAGCGTAGTGGGGCGCGGTTTATTGGCTGTCCCGATCAGTTCTGCACCTTCGAACCGGGAAGCCTCGAAGTACCAACGGTGTTCTGCCGGCAGACCCCAGCGCACGCTCGTACTGAGCGAAGCGGCATCCCAGCGGACGGGTTCAGTCTCGATGTCGATGGTCTGGTAATGACCGTCGCACAGTTCGATGCGATGGCCATCCGGGTCGCGCAGATAGACGAACAGCATGCCGCCGGGGCCGTGGCGGCCCGGCCCGCGTTCTACTTCGTGCGAATAGCCAAAAATGCCTGCGAGGTCACACGCGGTGAAGATGTTGTGCGATTCCGGCACGATGTACGCGAAGTGATGCATGCACGGTCCGTCGTTTTCGACGATAGCCAGATCGAGGCATGTCCCCTTGCGATACATGAACGCGCCGAGCAGCCGGTCTCCGTGTGCGAGATATTCGGAGTTGCGAAAGCCGAGTCTGCTGTAGAACACACAGGACTGGTAGGTGTCCGGCGAGAAGATCTGGAAGTGATCGATCCGCTGTGCGTGCGCGCCCTTGAACAGGTTGCGTTCGAGATAGAGGCGAGGGCGCGTCTCCATTTGCGCGCACAGTTCTATCTTCGTACCGAATGGGTCGGACACGTGCAGGGTTCTTCCCTGATGCGCGACTTCGACCCATTCGGCGGGAAGGCTTTCTTCCGTGAAGAACTGGTGGGCGAGGTCGAGGTCTTCTTCGAGGAAAACGCGAAAACCAATGCGCTTGCAGACGGGGGCGCCCTGGTCGGCCTGCACCAGCACCAGGCTATGGTGGCACGCTTCGGACAGGCCACGCAGATAGCACGTGTCGGCTGTTTCTTCCGTCACGACCAGGCCGACGATGTCGACATAGAACGCCCGGCTTTTCGCCAGGTCTGAAACGTTCAGTACGATGTGGCTGGCGCGCGTGATATTGAAGGGCGGCCGATGGTTGACGGCGGGCAGCATGATTACCTCTCGATTGTTGATGGCGAGCTAGCCGGCATGCCGATGCGGGTGTTGCGAGACGTACCGCGTCGGCAGGCAGATGTAGTCAGGTCTTGCTCGGGGAAACACATTCGATATCCTTTTTGCGACGACACGATCACGATCTAGAGCGGGCGGTCAGTGAAAGGCAGGGCGGACCATCCGCAGAAGCGAGCTTGCGGTCCCAGCGCTTCCTCGATTCGCAATACTTCGTTCCATTTGGCCATCCGCTCGGAGCGCGAAAACGAACCGACCTTGAGCTGTCCCGCGTCCCAGCCGACGGACAGATGAGCGATGGTGACGTCTTCGGTTTCGCCGGAACGTGCCGATACGATCGTGCCGAATCCTGCCGTCTTGCCGGCCTGCAGGGCCTCATGGGCTTCCGTTACCGTGCCTGCCTGATTGGGCTTGATGAGCACGGCATTCAACGTACCTTGCGATGCCGCGGCTTTGACCCGGTCCGCATTGGTTACAAGAAAGTCGTCGCCGATGATCTGGCAACGCGAACCATATGATTGCGAGAAGTGCTTGAAGCCTTCCAGGTCGTCTTCCGCAAGCGGATCTTCAATCGACAGGATCGGGTAAGTGTCCAGCCAGCGCCCCAGCATGTCGATCATCTGATCCGTGCCGAGCGTCCGGCCATCGAGCGCGAGCGTGTAGTGTCCATCACGGCCGAATTCAGACGCGGCGATATCGAGCGAGATGCCGACCTGCTTGCCGGGTTGCAGTCCCGTATCGGCGATGGCCCGCATCAGCGTGTCAAGGGCGTCTTCATTGCAATCGAACGCGGGCCAGTAGCCGCCTTCGTCCGCCACGCCCTGAAGCTTGCCCGCATCCTTCATCAATGAACCGGCTGCCCGGTATACCTCCGCCGTCCACTCCAGCGCTTCGGTGAAGCTCCCGGCAGCGGGGCACATGATCATGAAGTCCTGCACATCGACACGGCGCGCCGCGTGCGCGCCGCCCCCGAAGATCTGAATCTCCGGCAGCGGCAGACGCACGGGGCGGTTGCCGGCGAGATAACGCCATAACGGCCGCCTGCTGGCCGCAGCGGCCGCATGCAGGACAGCCATCGAGGTCGCGACGATCGCATTGCCCCCAAGACGGCTGCGGTTGGGCGTCCCGTCCAGGGCGACCAGACTGGCGTCGATGGCAGCCTGGTCGCGTGCATCGCGTCCTTCGAGCGCTCCCGCGATTTCGCCGTTGACATTCGACAGCGCGTTGGTCACGTCGAGACCGCCGAACGCGGTGCCGCCGTCGCGCAGATCCAGTGCCTCTCCGCTGCCCGTCGAAGCGCCAGCGGGCGCGATGGCGCGACCGCTCATGCCGCTGTGCAACGTGACCTCGACTTCTACCGTCGGCCGGCCGCGCGAGTCCCAGACGCGTCGGCCGTGTACTTGGGCGATCGTTGAATCAGTCATATGGATTGTCTACCTCGTCTATTCAGGTGATAGCTGTCAGTGCAGCGCGGATGGTGGAATGGTCGAGCCCGAGGATTGCGGCCCGGTAACCCATGCCTATGGTGTTCATTCGCTCCTGCGCGCTCCAATCAGCACGAAGGCCAGCGTTGTGGGGCGGTCGCTCCTGTTTCGCCACGCATGGCGGGTTCCGTTCTGCACCACTACGTCATGTTTGCGAAGCAGTTCCGCGCGCCCCTCGTCGAGTTCAAGCCAGATTTCACCTTCGAGCACGATGCCGTAGTCGATGGTTGGCGTGGCATGCATACCGTCCGCTTCGAAGAGTTCAGCAAGTCCCGGACTGATCGCGAAGTTTTCGGCGACTGCGGCGTGGCCATCGAAGCCGGGTGCAAAAAACACGCTGTCGGGCGGGAATGTCACCACGAGAAAGCGCGTGCCCGAAACCGTGGGGACGAAGCTCGAGACACTCGAGGTCGGGTCCGTGCCATCAAAAGGAATAGCCTGCGCCGGTTCCGTCGACCAGACCAGACGGGACACCATGCCGGGGATGTGCCGGTACGCGTCGGAGCGCGGAGGTGGCGAATCGAGGGCGACTGTCGAGGCACCGCTCGTGTCGTGGCCGGTGACGACGCGGCGAAGCGCTACCGGCACCTCGCCTGGGATTGAAGTATCAGATGCCATTCTCAGTGTCTCCCCACAAAGTCGAACCGGAGTCGCGCGGCATTTGCAGGTTTCACTGTGCGCCTGCTTTGCTAACGTTCGCATAGATTGTGGCAAACGGCGATCTCCCTTGTCAATAGCGGATTTACGGAAGTTTTACGACGAATCGATCGGTACCGTGCCTAAATGATCAGCTCGCGACCGCTTTAAAAAGGCAAACGTTAGCAAGCCGGGAGGTACGGCAGGGCGTTGGGGTGTTCTGTATCACGCCGATCGGGCGCGCCCCGCGATTTGCGGGTTGCGCCACCGTCCCTTCGCTTCAACAAGCGCATGCCCGGCAGTGGCCGAAAGGCGGAATGACCCAACAAGCTCTGCGAGCTTGAGTGCCTGAGCGCGCATCAGGCGCGACTCGTTTTCGGCATGCTCTGCGAGACGCGCGTTCTGAATGGTCATTGCTTCCATTTGCTTCACTGCATCATTGACCTGACCTATTCCGAGGCTCTGTTCCTGGCTTGCCATCGAGATATCGCCCATGAACGCGATGACGCGTTCGACCGATGTGACAATATCCGTGATCGTGCCGCTCGCATCGTCGACGAGCTTGCCACCCGTTTCGACGCTGGCCACAGAATCGCCGATGAGCGCGGCGATTTCCTTTGCGGCGTTCGCGGAACGACGCGCGAGATTGCGCACCTCGCTGGCGACGACTGCAAATCCGCGCCCCTGTTCCCCTGCGCGCGCGGCTTCCACTGCCGCGTTCAGCGCCAGGATATTGGTCTGGAACGCGATGCTGTCGATCACGCCGATGATGTCCACGATCTTGCAGGAACTGTCCTTGATCGATCGCATTGTGCCGATGACCTCGCTGACGGCCCGCCTGCCGTCGCCGGCAATCTCGGACGTAGCCGTCGATAGCGCGTTCGCCTGCCGCGCGTTCTCCGCGTTGGCCGTTACCGTATCGATCAGTTCGCGCATGGACGCGGCAATCTGCTCGAGCGAAGCGGCTTGCGACTCGGTGCGCGCAAACAGATCTGCGTTGCCCGTGGCGATCGTCGTGGCACCGTCGTTGACGAGGTCCGTGGTTTCCTGGATCTGCGACACGAGAAGCTTGAGGTTGATCTGAAGAATGCGTAACGCGTGTAGCACCTGAGCGATTTCGCCGTCGCGATGGGTTTCGATCGCACTGGACAGGTTGCCTTCGCCCATGTCGTTGATATAACGATTCAGTTGCGCCAGCGGATTCGTGATTCCGCGCTGCAGCAGGGCAGGTGAAATCAGGCAGAGGGCCATGCCGATCGCACACGATGCGAACTGCCAGACGCGAGGCGGGCCGCTGTCGAAAGCGAATGCTGCGAGGTTTGCTGCGAAGATCGAGGTGGCAAGCGCTGACAGTGCGTTCATCCGCGCGGCGAACGAGAGGTGTGTGATAGTCCGAAATACCCGAAAGACCGGGCGTTTCACGATCCGCCCTTCATTCAGCTCAAGGTCTTTGCACCCGCCATGCATCGCCGCATATGCCTGCTCGGCTTCGCGGATCGTGTCGGGTGTTGCCTTGCATCGTATCGTGATGAACCCGACAATCTCGCGCTCCCTGAAAATCGGGGCTGCCGTCATGTGAACCCAGAAGTAGTCGCCGTTCTTCCGGCGGCCTTTGGTCACGCCTGTCCAGGTCTTGTTTCCTTTGACTGTCCGAAGGAAGTCCTCGAATACCTGACTGGGTGTTTCCCCATCGGCCAGGAGGCTTTGCGGCGCGCCAAGCACTTCGTCCTCGGTGTATCCGCTGACCTCGACAAAATCCCGATTGACGTAGGTAATCTTGCCCTCGAGATCGCCTTTTGAAATCATTGCAGCCGATTCATCGAGCACGTATTCAACGTCGGTGGCGCTCCGCTCTGGCCGCATCGTTGCCTGTCTCCTGTTCTTTATTGTTTGCCGCTGTCCTCGATGACGTTTTCGAGTGTATCGGTGTCAGCGTGTACGAGGGTGTTCCTGCTACGGTTCAAGCCGGTCGAGACTGAATCTGTTCCTCGAATGCCTCTGCCACCTGATACAGATAGCCGGCCGGCTGCAGCAGCAACCGGGTGGCCACCGCGCGAACGTGATTGCGTTGCGCCTCGTCGGTCAGATATTCCACCGGCGACTTGCCGTCGACACGCGCGAGCAGCAACGCAGGCAACAATTCAGCGGTTCGTGCTTCGAGCGTTGCGCGCAGTTCCCAGTCTGCTTCGTCGAAATAGGCTTCCGTCAGCGCCTTGAACGAAGCGATCAGCGCTTCCCGCTGACCAGGACGAACCAGACATTTGAGCAGCAGATGGTTCAGGCAGAATGCGAGGTCGAAGGCCGGGTCGCCAAACCACGCGCATTCGGCATCGAGCAATACCGGTCCTTTGGGGCCGACAAGAATGTTCTTGGGACTCACGTCGCCGTGTACGAGCGCAGTTCTTATGCTCGCTGTTCGCTGCGCCAGATACTGGAGCCTCGATTCGAGTGCTGGGTGACGTTTCGATGCGGCGATCAGATACGGATCGAGACGCAGTGCCTGAAAGTTATCGAGCGTGTCGAACCTCTCCCGCAGTTCGCCATTGTCGGCACTGACCGCGTGCAGGCGGCCTACGAGCCGTCCGACAGCGCGGGCTGTCTGGGGCTCGACCTGGCCATCCATCAATTGCTGCTTCCAGACGGGATGCGCGTCCGGCGCAAGAAATGACATCGCGAACACGCCGAGCTTCGCGTCGTGTGCGAGCGGGGTCGGCACGTTGTGGGGACAGTGCTGTGCAGCAAACTCCATCCAGGCCCATTCATCGGCGTTGCGTGACACGGGTGCTTCCCAGCATGCCGATACCTTGAGTGTGGACAGGGCGCGCTTGACGCATAGTGAGCGCGTCGCGAGATCGACACGCCATATGTCGGACGACACGCCACCAGTGAGAGGGTGCCAGCTGGCTGCCTCATCCTTGCGCGCGAGACCGTGCTCGACGAGAAACGCATTGAGCTGCGGGTCAGGGCTATTCGATTGCATCATCATGAGTTGTTGGGAGTAGGGCGGTTGAAAGCGGTTACGCTGGCGACAGATTGCATGGGTTGTGTGGTGCTTCGCCGCGTAGTACCCGCACCACTTCCTCAGCCGCTCGTCTACGAAGCTCCAGCAACGATGCGTCAGACGAAAACGCGACATGGGGCGTCAACATGGCGCCGCGCTCGCGCAGCAATTCGCCCGGTACGACTGGCTCGGATTCGAGTACGTCCAGCGCTGCCGCTGACAGTTGACCGTTCTGTAGCGCTTCGATAACGGCGTCGGTATCAACGATGCCGCCACGGCTCACATTGATCAACAGGCTGCCGCGCCGCATGCGCGCAATTCGCTCGCGGTTGATCAGATGCCGGGTGCCGTTGGTGAGTGGAGCGTGCACGATCACGATGTCGCTATTCGTCAGGAGTTCATCGAGTTCAACGGCTTGCACGCCCGCTACGTCATCACGCAGAAATGGATCATGAGCGAGCAGTTGGCAGCCGAAGGCGCCAAGCTTGCGGGCCGTTGCGCGGGCAATGCGACCGAAACCGACGAGTCCGCAAGTGAGTGCGCCTAGCCGACGCAGTCTGGCATCGGCGGGAGACCAGTGCCCAGCGCGGACCTCCCGATCGAAAAGGACCAGTCCGCGTGTCCATGCGAGCGCAAATCCGACGGCGTGATCGGAGACTTCTTCGACACAGTAGTCCGGCACGTTCGTGACGAGAATGCCGCGCGCGGTGGCGGCGTCCACAGCGATGTTATCCAGCCCCACGCCAAGCCTTGCAACGATCTGCAGCCGCGCAGAGGCCTCGACGGCGTTGGCCGACACGGGTGCCCAGCAGGTGAGGATTGCAGAAGGGCGGTGTTCTCGCACCATCGCTTCGATTTCAGACGCGGGCAGCGGAGCGGCCGGTCCGCTTACCAGCTGCATGCCGGCGGATTCGACGATATCTCGCTCGACGCTGTCGTCGGGCCACGCATAGTCGGTCAGGAAAACGGTATCGCTCATGGGAATTGAACCTGATGTTGGTTGGACATGCGACTGACTGCAGCCGTTCGCGTCGGCAAAAAACAGGGGCGCCCACGAACAAACCGCTCGAAGTTTGCACGAACGTTAGCACGACATGTTAAAGATTCCAAGCAGGCAATTGCGCGGTGATAGCGGGCTTGGATATGAAGAATTTGCGTGTAAACCCTTTGAAAAGGCGCTCAAAAACCCGATTGACACATAAAAAAACCGCAACTAGACTCCGTTCATCAGTGCTAACGTTCGCGCTGAAGTTGGAAAAATTTGCACATGACGTGAATTGCCTGCTGGGGAGCTCCAGCCAATCAACAGCGAACGATTAGTACGACAACGACGAAAGGAAACAGCGACGTGCCAAAAAATTCCATGTTTGAAATCATGTGACGTGGCTGTGCGGCGCTCGATGCCGCTCCTTGAAGGTGTAGCACCC
Source organism: Paraburkholderia steynii (assembly GCF_900100565.1). Classification (NCBI taxonomy): domain Bacteria; kingdom Pseudomonadati; phylum Pseudomonadota; class Betaproteobacteria; order Burkholderiales; family Burkholderiaceae; genus Paraburkholderia; species Paraburkholderia steynii. Next base: position 166,860 of record NZ_FNDI01000018.1, read on the forward strand.
CGGAAAACAACCTAAATATCACGACTGGCAGGAGACAAACGAATGAAGAGGCTTCTTGTACCCGCAATTTGCGGCTGCATAGGTGTAGCAGCACATGCACAGAGTTCTGTCACGCTCTATGGGCTGATCGACAATGGCGTGTCGTACGTCAGCAATCAGCGCACGGCAAGCGGTGCGGGTCACAGCAATGTCTTTGCTTCGTCGGGAAACATCGTTGGCAACCGGTGGGGGGTGACGGGTAGCGAGGATCTGGGCGGTGGCCTGCAAGCGATCTTCAAACTCGAAAACGGCTTTACGGGAACCAACGGAGGTCTTCAGCAGGGGGGGCGCCTGTTCGGCAGGCAAGCGTGGGTTGGCATGTCGAGTACCTACGGCGCGGTCACGCTTGGCCGTCAATATGACTCGGTCGTGGACTATCTTGCTCCGAGAAGTCTCGCGCAGAGCTTCGTTGGCGGTCTCGAATTCATGCATCCGATGGACAACGATAACTTCGGCGACTTCTTCAGACTCGACAATGCCGTCAAATACGCGAGCCCCGATATCAACGGGTTGAAGTTCGGCGGGTTGTACGCGTTCTCGAACAAGGCGGGCGATTTTGCGGACAATCGCGCGTTCAGTGCGGGCGCGACGTACAACCACGGTCCTTTCACGTTGAGCGCAGCGTATATGCGCATCGACAACCCAGGAGATGGCGCAGCCGGAGCACTCGACGGTTCATCGACTTCGGGCGATGCGACGTTTCACGCGGCGCGCCAGCAGGTGTGGGGTGTCGGCGGCGCGTATGTGATCGGTCCGGCGACGTTGGGGCTGGTGTGGAGTCACTCGCGCTATGACGATACGACGGCCGTGTATCGCGGCAGCACGCTTGCGCCGGCGCCCACGGGATCGCCCACCGACCTGAGCTTCGACAACTACGAAGCGAACATTCGCTATCTGATTACCCCGGCCTGGGTGGTGGCGGCATCGTACACATTTACGGATGGATCGTATTCGAATGCGTCCGTGCACGCGAAGCCGCGCTGGAACCAGTTCAACCTGATGACATCCTACTCACTGTCCAAACGTACCGATGTCTATCTGATGGCTGAATATCAGCATGTAACAGGGGCGGCGGGAACGATCTTCAGTGGCGCGTTCATTGGTGGCAGCGGCGGCCCTTCGTCGACCAGCAAACAGTTCCTCACAAGCGCGGGGTTGCGCGTGAAGTTCTGATTGCTGCGCTGCGGGCGGGTGGCTTCCCCGAATGGGCTACCCGTCGCGGACACCCCCCCAGCAGAACCACCTGACGCAAGCACGGTCACTCAAGCCCCATTGGTTTCCGGTACTGCTGCGCCTGAGTGGTGATCCAGTCGCGAAACACCTTCAACGCCGCGTTGTCGGCCTTGCGCTCGGGATAGATGAGGTAGTAGGCCTGATTGCTCAGATGCTCGTGGGCCGCCGCCTGGATCAACACGCCGCGCTGCAGTTCGTCTTCGATAAGCAGGCGAGGGATGAGGGCGATCCCAATACCGTGAATCGCTGCTTCGGCGAGCATCGAAAACAGTTCGAACCTCGGACCCGACATATCTCCTTCGACCTGCATGTTGTGCGACGCAAACCAGTCACGCCATGCATAGGGACGCGTGCTCTGTTGCAGGAGCGGATATCGCCGCCAGTCCGCCGTTGCGAGCCTGGTGCGTGGTGCAAGCAGTTTCGGGCTGCATACGGCGATCAGCCTTTCGCGCATCAGGAAGGTGCCTTCCGTTCCTGGCCATATCGCTGCTCCAGCGTGAATCGCCGCGTCGAATTCTGTGTCGTCGAACAGGAACGGGCGCGTGCGGACCGTGAGATTGACGGTAATGTCCGGATACTCGCCGATGAAGTCGGGTATTCGGGGTAACAGCCACTTTGTCGCGAACGTCGGGACAACCGCCAGTTCGAGCGATCCGCCGTGGCCGCCCTTGGCCATGAGCTCCAGTGTGTCCCTCTCCACGTCATCCAGGCGTGATGCAACCTTGCGGCTATAGATCACTCCCGCCTCGGTGAGGCTGACTCCGCGCCGGTCGCGTCGAAACAGTTTCACACCCAGGAATTCCTCCAGTGAGCCGATCTGACGGCATATCGCGCTTTGTGTCACGGCCAGTTCGTCTGCTGCCTTGGTGAAACTCTGATGGCGAGCGGCCGTCTCGAACGCAGATAGCGCTGCCGTCGAAGGAATTTTTCTGCGCATGCTTGTGACTCGGATCGTCGTGGATTGACGTGTGCGATTTTCGCACAGGTCCGTGCGAACAAATCGTTTGAGACCCTGGAAAAGTGGCTGTAAATTCGCTTCATGCCAATCTTATTTTGAGTATGAAATGAGCGTACAGCACAAATCGCCGTCGTTTAAGTGGGACGATCCACTGCTGCTGGATCAGCAGCTGACGGAGGAAGAGCGCCTTGTGCGCGAATCGGCCCATGCGTATTGTCAGGAACGTCTCGCACCGCGTGTGCTCGATGCCTTTCGTCGTGAACATACGGACGCCGACATCTTCCGCGAGATGGGCGAGCTTGGACTGCTGGGCGCGACGATTCCCGAAACCTACGGTGGCGCTGGTCTCAACTATGTTTGCTATGGGCTGGTCGCGCGCGAAGTGGAGCGGGTCGATTCCGGCTACCGTTCGATGATGAGCGTGCAGTCGTCGCTCGTCATGGTGCCCATCAACGCGTTCGGCAGTGAAGCCACCCGGCAGAAGTATCTACCCAGGCTGGCGAGAGGCGAATGGATCGGATGCTTCGGCTTGACCGAGCCGAACCACGGTTCCGACCCAGGCAGCATGATCACACGTGCAAAGAAGGTCGACGGTGGTTATCTGCTGACGGGCAGCAAGATGTGGATCACGAACAGTCCCATCGCCGATGTGTTCGTCGTCTGGGCCAAGGACGACGAAGGCGCGATCCGGGGATTCGTGCTCGAGAAGGGCTGGAAGGGACTTTCGGCACCTGCGATCCATGGCAAGGTCGGCTTGCGTGCGTCGATTACCGGTGAAATTGTGATGGATGATGTGTTCTGCCCGGAAGAGAACGCGTTTCCGGACATCCGTGGTTTGAAGGGCCCATTCACCTGCCTGAACAGTGCGCGATATGGGATCGCCTGGGGCGCGTTGGGCGCGGCTGAAGACTGCTGGCATCGCGCGCGGCAGTACGTTCTCGATCGCAAGCAGTTCGGCAAGCCGCTCGCGGCGAACCAGTTGATCCAGAAGAAGCTGGCCGACATGCAGACTGAAATCACGCTTGGTCTACAGGGGTGTTTGCGCCTTGGTCGCATGAAGGATGAGGGCACGGCCGCCGTCGAGATCACGTCGATCATGAAACGCAACTCATGTGGCAAAGCGCTCGATATCGCCCGTGTTGCGCGCGACATGCTGGGCGGCAACGGGATCAGTGACGAATTTGGTGTTGCACGGCATCTGGTGAACCTGGAGGTGGTCAACACGTACGAGGGTACGCACGACGTCCACGCGCTCATTCTCGGCCGCGCCATTACCGGCATTGCAGCGTTCTGATCCGCCATGAACGGGATACCGAATCAGGGGGCGCTCGACGGGCTGCGCGTACTCGATCTTTCTCGCGTGCTGGCCGGTCCATGGGCAAGCCAGTTGCTGGCCGATCTCGGCGCTGATGTGGTCAAGGTCGAACGACCGGGCGCGGGTGACGATACGCGTGCCTGGGGGCCGCCCTGGCTGAGCGATGAGGACGGCGAGTCGACTGGCGAGTCTGCTTACTATCTCTGCGCCAATCGCAACAAGCGGTCGGTGACGATCGACCTGAGTGAACCGGATGGACAACTGCTCGTGAAGAAACTTGCCAGCAAGGCAGACGTCGTGATCGAGAACTTCAAGGTCGGCGGACTCAGCCAGTATGGTCTGGATTACGCGAGCCTCAAGGAACTGAATCCGCGCCTTGTCTACTGCTCGATAACGGGATTTGGCCAGACGGGACCCTATGCCGCACGTGCCGGTTACGACTTCCTGATCCAGGGCATGGGCGGGCTGATGAGTCTCACAGGTCGTGCGGATGGCGCGGAAGGGGAAGGTCCGTTGAAGGTGGGCGTCGCGCTGACGGACATCACGACGGGACTGTATGCAACGGTGGCAATCCTTGCTGCGCTTGCGCGTCGCGAACGGTCTGGCACGGGGCAGCACATTGATCTCGCCTTGCTCGACGTGCAGATTGCGTGCCTTGCCAACCAGGCGACGAATTACATCGTGGGCGGCGTGGTGCCTCGCCGCATCGGGAACGCGCACCCGAACATCGTGCCGTACCAGGATTTTCCGACGGCCGATGGTCACATGATCATCGCGGTTGGCAACGACAGTCAGTTCGCCAGTCTCTGCGCGGCGCTGGGCAAACCGGAATGGAGCAAGGACGAACGCTTCGCCAGCAATCCGCAGCGCGTGAAGCACAGGAACGAGCTGATTTCGATGATGTGCGGGATCACGGTATCCCGTGCGACGGGGGATTGGATCGCCGCGATGGAAGCCGCAGGCGTGCCGTGTGGTCCAATCAACAACCTCGACCAGGTGTTCGAAGATCCGCAGGTGCAGTCGCGCAACGTGCGCATCGAGATGTCGCACCCGTTGGCGAAACACGTGGCGTTGGTTGCAAATCCGATCCGTATGTCGGAGTCGCCGGTGCAATACCGACAGTCCCCGCCGACGTTGGGGCAGCACACGGGTGAGGTCCTTCGAGACTGGCTCGACATGGCAGAAGCCGATATCGATGAACTGCGCCGCACGAAGCTACTGTAGATACCCGCGCATCAGAGAACTAACCGATGCCGAACGCGCTGTGAGCGGGAGCGGCGCGGTCAGACTGGAACCTTGATAAATGAATCCCCCCGAATCTGGCGGCTCGCGCGAGTCGATGGAATATGACGTGGTGATCGTCGGCGGCGGCCCGGCGGGGCTTGCTGCTGCGATCAGGCTCAAGCAGCGCGCCGCGGAGAAAGGCGTTGAGATCGGCGTCTGCGTGCTCGAAAAGGGTTCGGAGATCGGCGCGCACATTCTGTCGGGCGCAGTGATGGACCCGCGTGCGCTCTGTGAGCTGATCCCCGATTGGAAAGACAAGGGCGCGCCTTTGAACGTTGAAGTGACTGAGGACCGCTTCTTGTTTCTCTCGCAAACGGGCGCGAAGTCGGTACCGAACTGGGCGCTACCGGACAATTTCAAGAATCACGGCAACTATGTGATCAGTCTCGCCAACGTCACGCGCTGGCTGGGCCAGCAGGCCGAAGCGGCAGGCGTCGAGATTTTTCCGGGTTTTGCTGCCGCTGAAGTGCTGTACGACGAGGATGGCTCGGTCAAAGGCGTCGCGACGGGCAATCTCGGCATCGGCAAGGACGGCGAGCCGACCGAAAACTTCCAGCTCGGCATGGAACTGCACGCGAAGTACACGCTGTTCTGCGAAGGCGCGCGCGGCCATCTCGGCCGGCAACTGTCGGACAAATTCAAGCTGCGCGACGGCGCCGATCCGCAGGTCTACGGCATCGGCATCAAGGAACTGTGGGAAATTGATCCTGCGAAGCACAAGCCCGGCCTCGTGATCCACACGGCCGGCTGGCCGCTCGATACGCAGACTTACGGTGGCTCGTTCCTCTATCACATCGACAATAACCAGGTGATGGTGGGCTTTGTCGTCGGCTTGGGCTACTCCAATCCGTATCTGTCACCGTTCGAGGAGTTCCAGCGCTACAAGACGCATCCGGAAATCCGCAAGTTCCTCGAAGGCGGCAAGCGTGTGTCATATGGCGCGCGGGCGATCACGGCGGGCGGCCTGATGTCGCTGCCGAAGCTCGCTTTCCCCGGCGGCGCCCTCGTGGGCGACGATGCAGGCTTCCTGAACGCGTCGCGGATCAAGGGTTCGCACGCGGCAATCAAGACAGGCATGCTCGCCGCCGACGCCGCGTTCGATGCCGTACAAGCTGGCCGCCACAACGACGAACTCAGTGCGTATCCCGAGTCGTTCAAGACTTCGTGGCTGCACACCGAACTCTATCGCGCGCGCAACTTCAAGCAGTGGATGAGCAAGGGCCTGTATCTCGGCACGTTGATGGTCGGCATCGAACAGAAGCTGCTGGGCGGCAATGTGCCGTGGACGCTGCACCACCAGCATTGGGATCACGAGATGCTGAAACCGGCATCGCAGTGCACGCCAATCGAGTATCCGAAGCCGGATGGCAAGCTCACGTTCGATCGTCTCTCGTCGGTGTTCATCTCGAACACGAATCACGAAGAGAATCAGCCCCCACATCTGACACTGAAGGACGCGAGCATACCCGTTACCGTGAATCTGCAAACTTACGCGGGCCCGGAAGCGCGCTTCTGCCCGGCTGGCGTCTATGAATTCATCAAAACCGGAGAAGACGAGGATCGCCTGCAGATCAACGCGCAAAACTGCGTCCACTGCAAGACCTGCGACATCAAGGACCCGACGCAGAACATCGTGTGGGTGACGCCCGAAGGCGGCGGTCCGAACTATCCGAACATGTGATTGAAGGGGAGATATGCAAACGATCGGAATTGTAGGTGCCGGACAGATGGGAAGTGGCATCGCGTTGGTTTGTGCAACAGCCGGCCTCAACGTGATCCTCAACGATCTCGACGAGCGCGCGGTGGAACGCGGCATCGAAGGCATTTCGGCCAATCTTGGGCGGATGGTGTCGAAGGGAAAAGCGACTTCGGACGAAGCGACGGGAGCGTTGGAGCGGATCAAGGGAAGCGCAGTGCTGACTGAACTCGTCGAATGCGATCTTGCGATCGAAGCCGCGACCGAGAACGTTCAGGTCAAGGAGGAGCTTCTGAGGAAGCTGGATGCCATCGTCCAGCCAGGCGCGATCATCGCGACCAACACTTCGTCGGTCTCCGTCACGAGACTCGGTGCGACGCTCGCTGACCCGCGTCGCTTCATCGGGATGCACTTCTTTAATCCCGTTCCCGTCATGGCACTGGTCGAAGTCATCCGCGGCCTGCAAACCAGCGATGCCACGTTCGATGCGACTATTGCCCTTGCGAAGCGCATCGGGAAGAGCACGATCTGCGTGAAGAATTCACCGGGCTTCGTCGTCAATCGCATCCTGATACCGATGATCAATGAGGCAGTGTTCGTCCTGCAGGAAGGTCTTGCTGGCGCCGCAGAGATTGATGAGGGCATGAAGCTCGGCGCAAATCATCCGATCGGACCGCTGGCGCTGGCGGACCTTATCGGGCTCGATACGACGCTCGCGATCATGAACGTGCTGTACCGGGATTTCAACGAGCCGAAGTATCGCCCGGCGCCGTTGCTCAAGGAAATGGTGGACGCGGGTTACCTCGGGCGAAAGAGCGGGCAGGGTTTTCATACCTACTAACCACTGCTCGATGCGAACTCGGGTCCAATAAACGTGGAGTGTCCGGCGGCGGGCTCCCGTCGATACATCGAATTACGTCGAGCAGATCTCGGCGGAGACGATCGTTTAATGTTGAGGATGAGATATCTTGAAGATCATCGTTCCTGTCAAGAGAGTAGTTGACTACAACGTGAAGGTCCGCGTGAAGTCGGACAACACGGGCGTCGACATTGCGAATGTGAAGATGTCGATGAATCCGTTCGACGAGATCGCTGTCGAAGAAGCCGTGCGTCTGCGCGAAGCGGGCGTGGCGACGGAAGTGATCGCCGTGTCGGCGGGCGTGACGCAATGTCAGGAAACGCTGCGCACGGCGCTGGCGATCGGCGCGGACCGCGCGATCCTGATCGAATCGGGTGAAGACCTGCAACCGCTGGCCGTGGCGAAGCTTTTGAAGGCGCTGGTCGACAAGGAGCAACCGCAGCTGGTGATTCTCGGCAAGCAGGCCATCGACGACGATTCCAACCAGACGGGCCAGATGCTCGCTGCGCTGGCCAATCTGCCGCAAGCGACGTTTGCATCGAAAGTTGTCGTGGCGGATGGCAAGGCGACGGTGTCGCGTGAAGTCGACGGCGGCGCGGAAACGTTGTCGCTGACGTTGCCCGCAGTCATCACGACCGATCTGCGCCTGAACGAGCCGCGCTACGTGACGCTGCCGAACATCATGAAGGCAAAGAAGAAACCGCTGGAAATCGTGAAGCCCGAAGACCTGGGCGTCGATGTCACGCCGCGTCTGAAGACGCTGAAAGTCAGCGAGCCGCCGAAGCGCTCGGCTGGTGTGAAGGTGGCCGATGTGAAGACGCTGGTCGAGAAGCTGAAGACCGAAGCCAAAGTGCTTTGATCTACGGACACGCGGAGACGAATGAAATGACGATTCTGGTAATTGCTGAACACGACAACGCCGCGCTGAAGGCAGCGACGCTCAATACGGTTGCTGCCGCGCAGAAGATCGGTGGCGACGTTCATGTGCTGGTGGCGGGTCACAACGCGCAAGGCGCGGCGGATGCGGCTGCGAAGGTGGCAGGCGTGGCGAAGGTGCTGCTCGCTGACGCGCCGCAACTGGCCGCTGGCCTCGCGGAAAACGTCGAGGCGACGGTGCTGAACATCGCGAAGGATTACTCGCACATCCTCGCGCCAGCTACGGCTTATGGCAAGAACATCGCGCCGCGCATCGCTGCGAAGCTCGACGTCGCGCAGATCAGCGACATCACGGCGGTCGATTCGGCCGACACGTTCGAGCGTCCCATCTACGCGGGCAACGCGATTGCGATCGTGCAGTCTGCTGATCCCATCAAGGTCATCACGGTGCGCGCAACGGGCTTCGACCCGGTGGCAGCAGAAGGCGGCAGCGCCTCGGTCGAGAAGATCGAAGCAGCAGCCGATACGGGCCTCTCGCATTTTGTGAGCCGTGAAGTGACGAAGCTGGATCGTCCGGAGCTGACGTCGGCGCACGTCATCGTGTCGGGCGGTCGTGGTCTGGGTAGCGGCGAGAACTACACGAAAGTGCTGGAGCCTTTGGCCGACAAGCTCGGCGCGGCAATGGGCGCATCGCGCGCAGCTGTCGACGCTGGCTACGTGCCGAACGACTACCAGGTTGGCCAGACGGGCAAGATCGTCGCGCCGCAGCTGTACATCGCCGTTGGCATTTCAGGCGCGATCCAGCATCTGGCCGGTATGAAGGACTCGAAGGTGATCGTCGCGATCAACAAGGACGAGGAAGCGCCGATCTTCAGCGTCGCGGATTACGGTCTGGTCGGCGATCTGTTCACACTAGTGCCCGAACTCGTCGACCAGCTTACTGAGGCTCATCCCTAGATGCATCAGTGAATCTGCCAGCACGACCACCGGGCATGACGGCCCATCAAACCGTGGCTCCACGCATCGAAGCGCGCGTGGATGTCTTCGCCACGGGCCCAGGCTTACGTGTAGTGCCGCGCAAGATGAGTGTCGCGGGCGAGATCGACGTGTACGGCGAAGCGCTGGCCGAATTCTGGCGGATGTGATGGACAAACCAGAGCCCGCAGGCGGTGGCAAGGTCGTGTACAGGCAGCCCCACCGTGGTGAGTCCCGGTCCCCACCACCGGAACCCAAGTTCGTCGCCGAATCCGACGACCGACAGGTCATCGGGAACCCGCACGCCTTGGGCCGTCAGTTCTTCGAGGATGCCTTGGGTCATCTGGACCGAACCGGCGACGATCGCCGTCGGACGCTTGGGCAGCGATAGCAGCCGCCGGGTCGCGCTACGGCCGAAGTCGGCGTCGCTGGGCGCGCCAAGTTGCACGAGGGCGGGCTCCACTGACTCACCACCAGGAAGCGCGTTGTGATAACCCTTCAGGCGTGCCGAACCGGTAGGCAGCTCGTCGGTGCCGCCGATGTAGCCGATCCGGCGATGACCTAGCTGCACGAGATGACTGGTCGCCTCGAAGATCGCCTGCGTATCGTCGATGCCGAACCATTGGTCACCGATCGTAGGATGTCTGCGCAGCAGTTGCACATGGGGTGAAAGCTTGAGCAACCGGACCGTTTCCCGGTGAGGCTTTGCGGTCGGCACGATGATGATCCCCGCGACATTCGCGCTGGCGAGTTCACGAACGCTGTGTAACTCGACCATCCGGTCGTCGTCGGTTTCCGAGAGCGCCAACTGATATCCGGCTGCCTGGAGGCACTTCGACAGCGCATGGGCGATGGTCGCGTAGAAGCCGTTCCTGATATCCGGCAGGACAAAACCGACGAGGTTGCTCGAGACGCCGCGCATCATGCGCGCAGCCAGATTGGCCACGTAGCCCATTTCCTCTGCCACTTCATTCACCTTCTGTTTCGTGGCTGCGCTGATTCGTGGGTCGTCGGCAAGCGCCCGTCCTACCGTCGAGGGCGAAACCTGCAGGCGAGCGGCGATGTCTTTGATCGTGATCATAAGATGTCCATGGAAGGCTTTTTATAACGATAGCACAACGTTTGCGTCCTACCGGCCAAACCCCAACTCGCTTGGCTGGCCGCACACAGCGACGCGGCTTCGAACGGCCTTCTGGGACTCATGGCAATCCTGTCGCGCTGAATCAAAGGCCGAATCAATCGAATGATCAGTCAATTTCCAACGAATATTTCTGTCCTTGAATGCTAACGTGAGCGCGTGTCGAATAGATATATTTATTTGACGATCATAGAAAGCGACACTATTATCGTGCTAACGTTAGCGCATTGAGTGCGTGACGGTACGTGAAAACCGGCAGCGGCCATCGAGATGGCGGTAATGGATTCGCACCGGGTGCCCGTCGAACGCAGGTGATCGATTGGGCTGCTTGTGAAGTGAAGAGGAGATGGACGCGATGTTTGAAGAAGGGTCCTTGCGGTTTCATGTCGAAAAGTGGTTCGGGCGAACCGCAATTTCGTCATTGGAAGTCAGCCGCGTCTGGCCTGAAAGGCTGGGGCGAAGCCGATGTGTCCGGGTCGTGTCGTCGAATTCGCGTAGCACCGTGACGATCTTTTTCTTCCAGCACGGCGACGGTAGATGGAGTGTCTCGCCACCCGATATCAGACGCGCAACGTTGGCGCTTTCAAACCGCTAGCGCCATGTGCGGTAGCCCCTGGCAACGCAGCACCGAACGACGACTAGACAAATGCAATACATGGAGACACCACAATGAATGCACCTCGACATGACGTCCGCCGCGAGCGCAGGACACTCGCGCTTCTCGGCATTGGGTTTGGACTGGTGGGCTTCGATCGATGGCTGCTGGCTCCGCTTTTTCCACACATCATGCGCGACCTCGGGCTGAACTATTCGCAGCTGGGCAGCCTCGTGGGCATACTGGGCGTCGCGTGGGGCCTTTGGTCGATCGCGATGGGGCCGCTTGCCGACCGCATCGGTCGAAAGAAGATCCTGGTGACGACAATGATCGCTTTCTCGCTGCTGTCCAGCCTTTCCGGATTGGCAACGGGCTTTATCAGCCTGCTGCTATTGCGGGCGGCAATGGGCGTTGCCGAAGGCGCATTTACGCCAGCGAGTATCGCAGCGAACAGTGAGGCTTCGCTGCCGGCGCGCCGCGGACTGAATCAGGGGATTCAGATCAGCATGATTCCTTTGATGGGTCTTGGCTTTGCGCCTATCGTCGCCACACAGTTGCTTCAGGTCGTTCCGAACTGGCACTGGGTGTTCACGCTGTCGGCGGTTCCCGGACTGATCGTTGCAGCGTTTATCTGGCGTTACGTGCGTGATCAGGTTACGCCCACGGTACGCATGTCGCACGAACCTGTCGAACGGCCGCGCTGGACTGCGCTCTTTGCCAACCGGAACGTCACCGTCGCGACGATCGCGATTCTGTGCGCGATGAGCGGGATCTTCGTCATAGGTGCGATGGTCCCGACGTACCTGGTTTCTGTCGTCCATCTCGACATGCGAAGCATGGGATTCGTCGCCTCGGCAGTGGGATTTGGCGGATTTATTGGGTGCTTTGCGCTTGCCGGCCTGTCGGACTTCATCGGTCGCCGGCCAACGGCCTTGATCGGATTCGTCTGTGCGGCCGCTCTTTTGTATCTGTTCTCGTACACAGGTCCCAATCCGGTTTTGCTGTTCGTTTTGCTGTTCGGTGTCGCAATGTTCTCGATGGGTCTGTTGAGTCTGCTTAGTGGTCCCGTCGCGACGGAAGCTGCTCCTGTCGGACTCATCGCGTCGACGATCGGATTCGTGTCGGGCGTGGGCGAGACGTTTGGCGGCGGGGTAGCCCCCGTCATCGCAGGGTTCATTGCGCAGCATTTTGGTCTTGCACGTACGCTTGATTTCGCGCTTTACAGCCTGGCCGCAGGTGCAGTGGTCGCGTTTTTCCTCATCGAAACCGCACCGCGCAAGCGCCGTGACGGGAATACACAGACGCAGCCTGCGCCGGACAGTATCGGAGTCGTCATCGCACGTAACGGTGACGCATGATTCGCCCGAGCGAAACGACCACTGCCATGCTTCCCGTCCTTGTCAATGTTTCAATTGCTCAATGCATTCCGCTTCCCGCGTTGTCGATTGGCACGCATGCACTCGCATTAGCCCATTGGGCGCATCTTGGCTTTCGCGGCACGGGCTGCATCGAGACTTTCTTGCGCGAGTGGGAGGTAAACGCACCCTCGCTCAAGCAGATCTGCGCTGACCCCGCGACCACCGACGCGATCGTAAAACTTGGCGTGCCGCTCTCGAACTTTCGAGTGCATTCCCCAGTAGCGCCCAGGCAGGTCTATTGCACGATCGGCAACTACCGCGACCAGCTTCTGCAAGCTGCTCTCGATGCCGACGATGGACCGGACGGTCCGGGCGCTGCCGCACGGCGCGAAGCGGCGCTGAATTCCATTGAAGCGCGGCGTCGCAATGGCGCGCCATACATCTGCATCAAAGGTGCAGCGTGCGTGTCTGGACCTCACGATCCCCTGGCTATCTCACCCAATCTCGAGACGCTCGACTGGGAAGTGGAGATCGGTGTCGTGATCGGTAAAAGCGCAGCGCATGTCCGGGTTGAAGATGCGTTCGATTGCATCGCGGGCTATTGCATCGTCAACGACATCACATTGCGCGATCGCGTATTTCGTCGGGATGCGCCAGCGATGGGCACGGACTGGCTGCAATCGAAATCACGTCCGGGCTGGCTCCCTGCCGGGCCCTGGATGGTTCCCGCATGGAATGTCGGCGATGCGACGCAACTCCGGTTATGGCTTCGCCTGAACGGGTCCTTGATGCAGGACGGCCTTGTCAGCGACATGATCTTCAGCATTGGCGAGCAGATTGCCTGTCTTTCGAACTCGACACGGCTGGAGCCCGGCGACCTGATATGCACTGGCACGCCGGCCGGCATTGGCAGCCACCATGGGCGTTACTTGCGTCCGGGTGATGTAGTCGAGGCGGGTATCGAAGGTCTTGGGTCCCAGCGTGTGATGTGCATCGCGCAGTCAAACGCTTGATCAACGCGTAGCTGGGTAAGACAGGTCTGGTGTCATTCCAGGCCTGGAACTTTGTAGTTTGTTGAAACCTACAACATACATTTCATAGAGGAGATCACCATGTGGAAAGGTTCACGACATTGGGTCGCGGCGTTGCTGATTTCAACCGTGCCGCTCGTCGCAGAAGCACAGGGGGAGATGGCGAGTGCGCCAGCGCAGTCGAAGCCGGATACAGCGACGACGTCGGCGAGCAGAGCCGATAGCAAGGCACAGAAGCAGGCGCTCAAGGAACAACGAAAGGCCGAGAGAAAGCAGGCACGTCAAGTCAGGAATGCCGAACTGAAGAACCTCGAGCGAAACGGTTATGGGCCGCAGGCAGCGCCTGACCAGTATCCCGAGAACCTTCTTAATGCCGAGCGCAAGTCCGCCCCTCAGAAGGCGATCCCCGTGGGGCCGGCATCTTCGAACTGATCATCCCTGGCAGCATCATTTCGTAATAAATCCAGCATGCCTACATCGGCGGACCTTGAGGCAAGCGCTTGTCCGCTCGCCGCCAATAGGCTCCGGTTAGCCCCGGCGAAATAAACCATCAAGGAGTTGAAATGGAACGGAGACAATACACGTCGATCGCGAAGGTTCTCCACTGGACGATGGCCGTAGTGATCATCTGTGCATGGATTGCGGGGTATTACTCCAGCACCCTGAGCTTGCCGCAGAAAATCCAGGCCGACAGCATCATGCTGCACAAGTCGATCGCGACGATCACACTGTTTCTGCTGGTAGCGCGGATACCCTGGCGGCTCATTCACGGCGCGCCGGAGGCGTCGTGCGGCGTTCCCTCGCTAGAGCGCGCAGCAGCGCGTTTTGGACACCTGCTCCTGTATATATGCATGCTTGTGCTGCCAGTTTCGGGGTGGCTCTGGAGTTCGGCGGCCGGATTCAAGATTCCGGTTGCCGGTCTTTTCTTCTTGCCGCCATTGATGGACAAGACCCCTGCGCTTGCACCTATCTTCAAACAGATGCACATCTACGTGGCATACGCGATTGCCGTCCTGGTCTGCGGGCATGTATTTATGGCGTTGAAGCACTACTTCGTCGACCGCAGCGATTCCCTCGAATCGATGCTGCCGTCCTGGTGCATTCGTCGGAGAGAGAGCAGTGAGCAGAAACATCAATCGTCGACAGGCTAGATTACGGTTGCAGCAAGGTTTGTATGAGAAGCAGGTGAGCAGAAGCGGAGTAGAGAAGGCGATAACCTTTCCGGTTCGGCAAGTGATTCATGCGTGGCGTAGCCGATATAACAAAGCGAGCCTGTAGCCAGACTGACTTCCGTCCCATTCGCGCGCGAGAGCGCGAATTTTTTGCCCGGCGATCGTCGGGTTCTTTTTTCGCGAACAATGCATCCACTTTGCCCTTGGTTCCGGATACATGACCGCAGGGCGGGGCGCCGACCGCGTGCGCCTCGGCGAATGGCCTCCAGTCAATCTCTGGTCGATTGCCGCTTCTTCCTCACCTGTCTTGGATTGGTTTCATATCGCGCACTTAGCGATTTTGCCAGGTCGGGAAGGAACCCGTCCTGACGTTCAGCAAAGCCGACGGAGCCTGAGATCGACGTGATCTTTGCAGCGCTCCACCGCTGCCGGGTTTGTCGCCTCCCAGATACGCATCCCGCAGGCTGTCGAGCCCGAGTAGCGTCTGAGCATCGCCTTTTGCGACGACCCGGCCACTTTCTAGCACGTACCCGAATTGCGCATGGCGCAACGCAATCGTGGCGTTCTGTTCCGCCAGCAGAAAGCTCACACCATCGACCCGATTCAGCGACGCCACCGTCTCGAAGATTTCTTCGACGACCTGCGGAGCAAGTCCCATTGAAGGCTCGTCGAGCAGGATCAGGGCGGGCCGCGCCATCAAGGCGCGGCCGATCGCGATCATCTGCTGTTCGCCTCCTGACGTATAACCCGCAAGTGCCTTTCGGCGCTCCCTGAGTCGCGGAAAGATCCCGTAAATGCGCTCGAGTTCCGCCTCGAGGTCAGCCCTTGCGGGCTGCCGTACAAAGGCCCCCAGCCGCAGATTCTCTTCGACCGACAAATGCGCAAAGCAACGCCGTCCCTCCAGCACCTGGACGAGCCCGCGCCCGGCGAGCGTCCACGGGTCCGCTTCGGTAATCAGTTCGCCGCGATACGCAATGCGACCCGACGTGAGTTCACCGCGTTCGGCGCGCAGCAGGCTCGAGACAGCCTTGAGCGTGGTCGTCTTGCCGGCCCCGTTGCCGCCCAGCAAGGCGACGACTGCGCCGGACGGCACGGTCAGTGAAACGCCGCGCAGTGCCGGTATGAGCTGGCTATACGTCACGGCAATGTCGTCAACCTGCAGGATCGGCGCGGTGCTCATGGTCAGATATCCTTGCTGCAATCGCGCGGCGTAATGCCTTTCTCCTTGGCGTACGCATTCGCTGACTTCTCGATGATCGGACGTAGCAATGCACGATCCGCCTGCACCCAGCCGCTGATGACCTTCCATTGCTGACCATCCCACTGCTGGAAGCGCACGGCGCCGCCGCCTTCGTGATCTGAGCAGGACAACTTCAACGGCTGAACCAGCCCATATGCGCCCAATTGCTTCAGACGCGCGTCGTCGAGATTGAGATGCTCGAAGCCCCAGCGAACCTGTTCGCCCGTCAATGGCTTGTTGCCGAATTTGGCCTGCGCTACGCGCAATGCCTCGACATTCAGAATGCCGTTGACCACGCCGAGGTTGTAGTAAACCGTGCCGAAACGCGCAGGGTCTTTCAGGTTACCGTTGCCAGGTTTGATCACATACTGGTTGATCGCCTGAATGACGGGGAAGTCGGTACCTGAAGGATGCGTGGTGATCGAAATGAAACCCTTCGCGGCGTCGCCCGCCGGGCGCGCGTCTTCTTCCGAATTACTCCAGATGTTGCCGATGATGTGATTCGCGGGAAAGCCGACTTTCTGCGCGGATTTCAATGCGACTGGATTCATGACACCCCAGCCACGCAGGATCACCCAGTCGGGGTTGATCCGGTGGATGGTGAGCCACTGCGAACCTTGCTCATTGCCCGGATGCGGCACTTCGATCTGTGTGAGTTCGAAGCCGTACTTTTTGGAGAGGGCGTCCAGCACAGGGATGGTCTCGCGACCGTAAGGCGAGCCGTGGTAAAGCACCACGATCTTCTTGCCCTTGAGCTGATTCAGGCCGCCTGATTGCTGGCCGATGTAGTTGACGATCGCGGAGACCTCACTATACGGGTTGAGTTGCAGCGGAAAAACATACGGGAACACCGCGCCATCGGTCGAATCCGTGCGGCCGTGGTTGATCGTGATGAGTGGAATCTTGTCGACGGTCGAACGGTCGAGTGTTGCATAGGCGATGCCGACCGAAAGCGGGTTGGTCGCCGCCGCGGGAGCGCCGTTCAGGCCGCTCTTGAGCCTTTCGTAGCATTCCACGCCTTTTTCCACGACATATTCCGTTTCGCATTCGCTCCACGTCAGCTTGACGCCATTGACTCCGCCATCACGCTTGTTGATGAGGTTCATGTAGTCAATGAAGCCGCCGAAGAAGCCGCTGCCGCCCGCCGCATAGGGGCCGACGCGATAGCTTTGCAGCGGGAAATATTCTTCGCCTGCGGCTCGCACATTGGGCGCGAACGCAGCGGTGAGGGCGAGCATCAGGCCGGCGGCGGTCGCCACGCGCGAGACCGCTCCGCGCTTTTTGAAGGAGTCGATGAGATTCATACTGGTCGGACCTTGAATGGATAGGCAGTGGTTTGAAAAACGATGAGAGAACGCGGCGTCATGCCCGCAGCGGCCAGTCGCGCAGACGATTCCGTGCGGTCCGAACCAGTCTTGCGAGCCCGTCCGGCTCCTTGATGAGGAAAACGATGATCAGCGTGCCGAAGACGATCTTCTGCAGGTTTTGCAACTGGCCGGCTTCGATGCCGACGGTAGCGAGCGCACCGGCCGCGTTCGAAAGAAAGATGGGTAGCAGGACGATGAACGCCGCCCCAAGAAAATTCCCACCGATGCTGCCCATGCCGCCAATGATGATGATGAACAGCACCTGGAACGACAGATTGAGATCGAAGCCGTGCGGCTCGACTGTGCCCAGATACGCAAACGCCCACAGCGCGCCCGCAATGCCGATGACGAACGAGCTAAGCGCGAAGGCGAGCAGCTTGGTGCGGCCGATCGGAATGCCGATCACGCGTGCGGCCGTGTCCATGTCGCGCACGGCCATCCAGCGTCGGCCGAGTTCGCTGCGCACGAGGCTGGCTGCGAGAGCGAACAGCACCGTGGCGACCCCGAGCACGAGCAGGTAGCGCGCGGCGGGCGTGTCGATTTTCCAGCCGAGCGTCGTGAGTCGCGGCGCGCTTAGCACGCCCGACGTATCGTCGTTGGAAAACCAGCTCACCCGCGTGAAGATCCATTCCACGAAGAACTGCGCGGCCAGGGTCGAGACGATCAGATAGAAGCCTTTGATGCGCAAACTCGGCAGGCCAAACAGCACGCCGGCAACCGCGGTGATCAGTCCGCCGAGAAACAAGTCGACGGCCAGCGGCAACGCCGGCACGCGCACGACCAGGTTGTAGGTGGCATAGGCGCCAATCGACATGAACGCGGCGGACCCGAGCGACAGTTGTCCCGCGTAACCGGTCACGAGATTCAATCCGAGTCCCGCCAACGAGAGCACGAGGAACGGAATCAGAATCGCGTTGAGCCAATAGTCGTTGCCGAATAGCGGCACGACGACCCATGCGATTAGCGCAGCGATTACAGCGAGTCCGGGCTTGAGCAGCGGCAAGCGCTGCGAGTACCGTTTGAACTTGCGCGGCGAGGCCAGCGCGGCGTTGGACGATGACATTTGCGGCCTCACACACGTTCGACGGCGGGTTCGCCGAATAGACCGACGGGCCGTGCGAGCAGGAACAGCATTGCAAGCAGGTACGGAAACCAGTTTTCGATGCCGCCGCCGAGCAGACTGCCCACATACACTTCGGCAAGCTTCTCCGACGCGCCGATCAGCAAGCCGCCGACAATCGCACCGCCGATCGACGAAAAGCCACCGATGATCAGCACCGGTAGCGCCTTCAGCACGACCAGTGACAACGAGAACTGAACGCCGAGCCGCGCGCCCCACAGAAGCCCCGCCACGAGGCTGACGAACCCGGCCAGCGCCCACACGATTGCCCAGACTCGCGGCAGCCGTACGCCGATGGCCAGCGCGGCGAGCGGGTCGTCGGCGACGGCGCGCAACGACAAACCGAGCCGCGTGCGATTGGTCAGCAGCGACAGGCCGAGCACCAGCACGCCGGCGGTGGCCGCGGCAAACATGTCGAACTGGCTGATCATGACGCCGCCCACGTTCAGCGGTTTGTCGTCGATACCCAGCTCCAGGCCGTGCACCTGAGCGCCCCAGAACAGCTGCGCGGCGCCTTCCAGAATGAAGCTCAGACCCAGCGTCGCCATGAAGAGGACGATGGGCGGGCGATTCACCAGAGGGCGCAGCACGAGGCGGCCGATCAGCAAGGCAATCAGCACCAGTGCCGCGAGCGCGAGACCAAACGCGAGGACCGGGTTCACATTCCGCTCGACGAGGCTCACGTAGGTCAGCGCGCCGAACAGCACCATCGACCCCTGCGCGAAATTGAAGACGCCGGACGCCTTGTAGATCAGCACGAAGCCGATCGCGACCATCGAGTACATCACGCCCGCCAGCAAGCCGCCAACGAGTACTTCGAGAAAAAATCCCATATTCTGCGGTCTCTCAATGACGGGTGCCGAGATAGGCGGCCAGCACATCCGGGTTGCTGCGCACGTCGGCGGGGGCGCCGTCGGCAATCTTCTTGCCGTAGTCGAGCACGACCACGTGATCCGACAGGTCCATGACCACGCCGATGTCGTGCTCGATGAGAACGACGGTCACGCCGAATTGCATGTTGGCGTCGAGCACATAACCGGCCATGGCGCGCTTTTCGTCGGCATTCATGCCGGCCATGGGCTCGTCGAGCAGCAACAGACGCGGCTCGGCGGCGAGGGCGCGGGCCAGTTCGACGCGCTTCTGCACGCCGTACGGCAGCGTGCCGACGGTGGTATCCCGGTAACGTTGCAGGTCGAGCGCGTCGATTACGACTTCGGCGTATTGGTGTTGCGCGCGTTCATCGGCGCGCGAGCGGCCCATGTTCAAGGTCTGTTCGAGCCATGTGCTGCGCCTGTGCAGATTGCGACCGGTCAGCACGTTGTCCAGCACGCTCATACGGCGAAATAGCGCGATGTTCTGAAACGTGCGCGCAATGCCGCTGTGCGCGGCGTGATACGGATTCATCCGCCGATAGTCACGGCCGTCAAAATGCACGCTGCCATGCTGCGGTTGATAGACCCCGTTGATGACATTGAGCAATGAGCTTTTGCCCGCGCCGTTCGGGCCGATCAATGCGCAGATTTCACCGCTGCGCACGGCGAAGCTGATATCGGTGATCGCTTTCACGCCTTTGAACGACAGCGAGATGCGATCGAGCGACAGCAGCGCGTTGGAAGACGAAGTCATGGAAAGTTGAGTCATGCATCAATACGCCGGTTGTTGCGCCGCGCCGTCCGCGCCATGGCGCTCATGCGTTGCGGCTTCGCGCTGGGGCTCGACGCGTCGCCATTCGCCGGTATCGGGCCAGGCGTGCACGTCCACCCGTAACGCGCTGAATAGCGATGCGGTCGTCTCGTCGAGCGGCGGCCCGATGACGAGCGCCGCATGGGTGCGTGAAAAACCGATCACCTCGCGTAACGGGCGGGTGATGAGCCACCAGGTCAAGGTGCGCACGAGCGGGCCGCCCTGTCCGCGTTGCGCCCGGCTGATCAGGCGGCGGCGCCATGAGCGGGTGCCCGGCAAGCGCTCGTCGACAAGCTGGGCCACCCGCGCGTAGGTTTCGCGCGTGCCGGCCACCAGCGTCGGCGCGAGTTCGCGGCGATCGTTGTCGCGCGTCGCCAGCGACTCCGGAAAATTCAGGCGAAAGCCGCTCACTATCCATGGCGCGATCAGGTAGCGTGCCTGGGAGGCCGCCGCAAAGGCCCGCGCGGCGAACGCCTCGTCGCGAGCGGTCAGCTTCTCCGTGCCGATGAGTTGCTCTGCTTCGCGTATCAGCGTCGCATGGGAGAAGTGTTGCGCAACGAGGTGTCCATGCGCATCCAGACGCACGAAGGCGAAGGCGTTGTCGTGAGGACGCGCGGTCGAGGTGAAGCGGCCTTTGTGCAGGATCGACAGTGCGCGATAGTCGGTGACGGCGGGGTGCGGATGGGGCGGGAGGTTGCGCGGGTTGGCGTCGATCACGCGCAATCCTTCATGCGCCAGCAGACGATCCAACTGGCTGTCGTCTGCGGCGAACACGAAACGTGGCGCGAGCTGCGAGAGCGCCGCGCGCAACGTGCCGTCGGCGATTTGCGGATCGAGCGGGATGGCCACGCCACCGTTCCACTGAGCGGCGAGCGACAGTAACAGCGCCTCTTCACGCGGATGACTGACCAGCAGCAACGCGTCGCCCGTAGTGAAACCACGTTGCGCGAGACCGGCGGCCAGTTGCTCGACCGCCGTGGCCACGTCCTGCCACGACAACGCGTGCCATGCGCCCAGCCGCTTGTGGCGCAACGCGACGGCATGCGGCCGGCGCCGCGCCTGATGGCGCAGCCACTCCGGTAGCGTCGACGGCTGTGCGTGCGCCGTCATCAGGCAGCCTTTGCCTGCTGTTTGCGTTCGAGTTCGCGCACCAACGGCAAGACGCGTTTGCCGAAGTACTCCACCTCTTCGATGAAATGGAGGAAGCCGGCCAGCACGAGATCCACGCCCACTGACTTCAGTTCAACAATGCGCTCGGCAATCTGTTGCGGCGTGCCGATAAGATTGGTGCGGAAACCGTCGTTGTATTGCACGAGGTCTTCGAAACTCGATTTGGCCCAGTTACCTTCGCCTTCGGGCGAAGCCTTGCCGGCCTGCTTCACCGCATCGCCGAAGGCCTGCACGGCTTCGACGTGAGCATGCCTGATGATGTCGTCGAGTACGGCCTTCGCTTCTTCTTCGGTATCGCGCGCGATCACGAAGGCGTTCACTCCAATGCGCACCTTGTGGTTATTTCTGGCTGCCTTGGCCTGGATGTCGTCGATCTGCGCTTTCAGGTTCTCCGGCGTATTGCCATTGGTGAAGTACCAGTCGGACACGCTCGCGGCGTTGTCGCGAGCGGCGCGTGAACTACCGCCCTGGAAGATCTCGGGATGAGGTTTCTGAACCGGCTTGGGACTCAGCGTGTAATTGTTGAAGCGGTAGAAGTCGCCCTTGAAGGTGAAGTTGTCCTGTGTCCAGATGCCTTTGAGCGCCTGAATGAATTCGTTTGAACGCCGATAGCGTTCGTCATGTTCGAGCCATGGCTCGCCGATCGCGGTGAACTCGCCTTTAAACCAGCCGCTCACCACGTTGATCGCGATACGGCCATTCGAAATATGGTCGATCGTGGCCAGTTGTTTGGCAACGACTGCGGGATTCCACGGGCCGGGCAGAATCGCGGCAAGCACTTTGAGTCTGGTGGTGGCGTGTAGCAGCGCCTGACTGAATGAAACCGATTCGTGCTGATATTCGGCGCCGTAGCCGGCGGTGAAACGAATCTGGCTCAGCGCGTAGTCGAAACCCGCCCGCTCCGCGGTTTGTGCGAGCTTCTGGTTGTACTCGAGACTCCAGTCGGTGCGTTGTTCGATCGTGCTGACAACCAGGCCGCCGCTGACGTTGGGCACCCAGTAGGCGAACTTGACGTCATCGTCGTGAGAAGGGTTCTGGCTCATGGTGTTCCTGATGGTTGAGTGAAGGGGCTTATGCAGCCAGTGTCGCGGCCTGCGCAAACGCATCGGGGAGGCGGCCCGCATGCAGCCAGGGCAGCGCGCGCGTCACCGCCAGTGCAATGCGCTCTTCCAGTGCCGGGCTCGAAATGGCATAGCCGTTGAAGTCCGCCCCGGACGCGTACACGCCGACCGGCAGCGTGCGCGCCTGAAAGAAGCTGAAGAGCGGACGCAACTGATGATCGATGACGAGCGCGTGGCGATCGCTGCCGCCGGTCGCGGCGAACAGAACCGGCACATCGAAGAGCGCCTCGTGATGCACGAGATCGAACAGATGCTTGAAGAGTCCGGTGTACGACGCCCGGTAGACGGGGCTTCCCACCACCAGCAGGTCGGCCGATTCAATGGCCTTGATGTGCGCCTCCACGTCGGCAGGGACCTGCGCGCGATGAACCGCGCCGGCGAGACTCGAGGCGATCTGGCCGAGTTCGACGAGATGCGTGTCGACGGGCACTGCGTCGCCGAGTGCCGCGAGCACACGTTCGACCACGACGAGAGTGCGTGACGGCCGTTGCAATCCACCTGAGACCGCGACCACTTTCAATCTGTTGCTCATGCGAACAATCCTTTCAATCTGGAATCGAATTAATCGGGACTGCAGCCTATTTAGCGAATACCGTGCCATTGGCTTTGCGCAGACAGACCATGCTCGCGGCGAGTGTGGCGAGCTATCTCGATCAGCACGCTGAACCAAAGGGCATAACGGTTTGAGCCTGTTTCCCGGCCACATATCGTGGTGACATGGAACCATTGCAGGTTGGCGTATGACGCTGGTGAAGCAGGATGGTCTCGTCGTTGCTGCTGGAGCAGCAGCAACGGGCAGGGAGGGGCGCCTTGAGCCTTTCATTAGTCCAACCGGTCCGGCGTCTGAGAGACGTCGGGCGGCGTGACGGCTGACGCAGAGACAGCATCGATAATGACGCTGCTGCGTAATCAGCAATTGGACTTTGGTTCCCACAACAAAATGCATCGGAGAGAAGCGTAGGTCGTCAGAATATGCCTCTCAGGAAGCAACTCTGTGGCGATATGAATTCGACTTACCTACAGCAAAACGCACCGCTTTCCGTATTGCCTGACGAGGAGACGCCCGCTATCACTGAAACGCCGCTGCAGATCGCACAACGTCTGGCCGTAGCGTTTGCCACGACCGCGACCGAGCGCGACGCCCAGGGCGGCACGCCGAAAGCGGAGCGGGATGCGTTGCGCACCAGCGGTCTGCTGGCGATGAGTATCCCCGTGACGCACGGTGGTTCCGGCGCCAACTGGCGGCAAACCCTTGACGTGGTACGCACGCTTGGTCGCGCGGACAGTTCGCTCGGGCATGTGTTCGGCTTTCATCATCTGATGCTGGCGACCGTGCGTCTGTTCGGCTCGCCGCCGCAGTGGCGTTCGTGGTTCGAGCAGACGGCGCGCCATCAGTGGTTCTGGGGCAACGCGCTGAATCCGCTCGACGAGCGGGCGGTGAGCCACTCGTACGCGGGCTGGCGGGAGTTCAGTGGACAGAAGAGCTTCTGTTCCGGCGCGCTCGATTCCGAAATGCTGATCGTGTCCGCGCGGGACGCGGATGCGGGAACGCTGCTGGTCGCGGCCGTGCCGACCGGGCGTACAGGTATCTCGGTTGGCGAAGACTGGAACAATATCGGCCAGCGGCAAACGGATAGTGGCACGGTGACACTGGAAAAGGTCCGCGTGGAGAATCATGAACTCCTGACCGAACCTGGGCCGCTGTCGACGCCTTTCGCCTGCCTGCGTCCCTTGCTCGCGCAACTGATCCTGACGAATACGTATCTGGGCATCGGCGAAAGCGCGTTCAATGATGCGCGCCACTACACGCTGCACGAAGCACGTCCATGGCACACGTCCGGTGTGCAGACCACGTCGGCGGATCCTTATATTCTCGGTCAGTACGGCGAGTTCTGGGCGGGCCTCGAGGCGGCGCGTCTTTTGACCGACCGCGCGGCGGACCGTTTCGATGCCGCCTGGGCTCGCGAGGACGCGCTGACCGAGGCCGAACGCGGCGAAGTGGCGTTGGCCGTTGCAACGGCCAAAGTCGCCGCTACCGAAATCGGGTTCAGTATCTGTACCCGGATGTTCGACGTGGCCGGAGCGCGCGCGACACACGGCGCGCTGAGGCTGGACCGCCATTGGCGAAATTTGCGCACCCATACGCTCCATGATCCGCTCGCCTACAAGCTTCGTGAAATCGGCGAATGGACCTTGACGCAACGATACCCGACGCCGAGCTTCTACTCATGAACTTCTCACTCAATCATGTGTTGCCGGACCGCCCAGCCATCGCGCGAGCGGAAGTGCCGCCATTGCTGACGATGCCCGACAAGCGCGCGCTCACCACCTCCATCCGTGCTACCGCGCAGATCTTCTCGGACCCGCGATCGGTGGCGCTGCTCGAACGCATTCGCATGGTGGCGCCGAGCGATGCCAATGTGCTCGTGATCGGCGAAACGGGAACCGGAAAGGAGTTGGTCGCGCGCCATGTGCACAACCTGAGCGCCCGTAAGGACGGCCCGTTCGTCGCGGTCAATTGCGGCGCGTTTTCCGAGTCGCTGGTGGAAAGCGAATTGTTCGGCCACGAGAAGGGCGCGTTTACCGGTGCGTTCTGCGCGAAACCCGGATGGTTCGAAGCGGCGAATGGCGGGACGCTGTTTCTCGATGAAATCGGTGACCTGCCGCTTTCGATGCAGGTCAAGCTGTTGCGTGTGCTGCAGGAGCGCGAGATCGTGCGGCTCGGCTCGCGTCGCAGCGTTCCGATCGACGTGCGCGTGCTCGCTGCCACCAACGTGCATCTGCAGGACGCCGTGGCGGCGGGGCATTTCCGCGAGGATCTGTTTTACCGGCTCAATGTCGTGCATCTGGCCGTGCCGACGTTGCGGGACCGGCCCGGCGATATCCTGCCGCTGGCCCGCTATTTCATTGAAGAATATCGGAACCGTCTGGGCTATGGCGCCGTCGACATTGACCCGCGCGCGGAACGCAAACTGCTGGAACACGGCTGGCCGGGCAATATTCGCGAACTTGAAAATGTTATCCATTACGCGTTGCTGGTGTGCCGCAGTGATTCACTGGGCGAGGGCGATCTTCAGATGTCGTCGTTCGGGATACAGGGGACGCGGCGAGCGGCCAACGAACCGGCGGCGACACCGCTTGGAGAACTGGAGGCGGCGTTGCGTCATCTGTTCGATCACGCGGAAGGCAACCTGTTCGAACAGATCGAAGACACCGTAATGCGCGTGGCATTCGACTTCTGCTACCGGAACCAGATTCAGGCCGCGAGGCTGCTCGGCATCAGTCGCAACGTATTGCGGGCGCGCCTGATTCGCGCAAAGCAGATTTCGGCGCAGAAGTAGACGCAAGCGCGTGGTCGTCGAGGCAGTTGATTGCGGTGGCATCGGAGATCGAAGCGGACCGGCCGCGAGACCGACCCACTCGACGACGCACGCCTTGGCGATAGCGGACTAGGTGGCCGTTCGGCTGTTGCCGATCTGCCAGACGAAGGGCGGCTCCTTGCCGTTAATTTCCCAGTCGCCGACGATCCGTTCCTTGTAAATGAGCGGGTTGTGCGATGCCGCGGTGCGAGCGTTGCGCCAGTGACGGTCTAACAGTTTGTTTTCGCTCGTGCCGGAAGCTCCGAGCGCGTTGAACAGGTCAGTCGTCGCCTGCAGAATCAGACCCGCCACAGCCACCTGTGCTTTTGCAGATTCGATTTCCGCTGCCACGTTTGCGGCCTGTTCGGCATTGCGGTCAGTGCCGAAGCGCGTTTCGTACGCTCTTTGCGACGGTTCGGCCGCACGTACAGCGGCCGCCTCTGCAGCGTACACGCGCGCAGCAATTTGACCCACCACTTGCTGCACCTGAGCATCTTCGCTGACACGTGGCGCGTTGCCATGGCTGTAAATACGGGTGCGTTTGCGGACCTCATTCGAGATGTCGCGCAATGCCGCGCGACCCGTCCCCGCGATCACGGCGATCAGCACGAGCTGATAGAACGCGGTCTGATATTTGAAGCGCGTGGAGAAGTCGATGATGTTTTCCTCGTCGACAATCGCGTTTTCGAATACGGACGTCCCGCTCCCGGTGGTGCGTTGGCCAAAGCCGTCCCAGTCGTCGCTTTGCTTGACGCCTGACTGGTGCGTATTCACCGCAGCGATGACGTCGGTGCCGTTGTCGTCGCGCTGCGCGTAGACGTCGATCCAGTCGGCGAAGATGCTTCCGGTGCTGTAGTACTTCGTGCCGTTGACAACCCATTGATCGCCGTCACGCGACACGCGTGTGATCACATCGCCTATCTTGACCGCGCCGACCTCGGTCCACGCATTGCCGACAATATCACCGGCCACGAAGCGTTGAAGCCATTTCTCCCTGGCAGCGCCAGGCGTCGCGTTGATTCTGTCCTCGACGAAAGCGAAGTGGCCACGCAGTGCTTGCGGCAAGCTCGAGTCGGCCTCGGCCAGTTCGATCAGAAGTTGCACGAGTTGCGGTAGCGACGCGCCGGCGCCGCCATACTCGACCGGCACTCTGACGGCGCCGAACCCGGCTTCCTTCAGCCAGACGATCTGCTCATAAGGCAGCGCACGTGCGCGCTCGCGTTCGAGCGCACCCTCCGCGATGCGCTTGAAGATCGGCCTGAACGTGACGGCCAGTTGTTCGTAGTCGGCGCCGGATGAAAGCGGCGATTTTTCCAGTTCGATTTGTGACGTCATGTGGCTTCTCTAAAGTCAAGGTGTGGAGCGCGGCGGAGCGATCAGACTCTCTTCGTCGAAACTAGACAGCACGAGATGTGCCATCGCGTTTAGCTCCTCTGGACCTTGACGAATGGGCATGGCGAGGAGTTCTTGTTGCTGGGAATGAAGCAGTGTGCTTATGAGGTGCTGCTCTGGGAGCAGTGGAAGGTTTGCTGGGAAGGGGGGAGCGGGTCGCTCACTCTGAGCGAATGGACGTCATCATTGCCTACCGCCTTGACGTGACAGAACCCCAAAAAGACACGGTCTATGCCGAGGCAGTCGATGACATGTTCAATGAGCGGCAACACTTGTTTCTCTCTTACAGACGACATTTTTGAACACCGCTATCTGCCGGATCTGCTCGCGCCGATCCATCAGAAAACCTGAAGATGTCGATCAGGACTATGAGATTTCCTTGTCGACGCGCTTCTGCCATAGTTGTTGCAAGCAGTCGTGTTGCAGCATCGAATTGTCTGCGTGAATAGCAACCTATGAAAATTTCGACCATGGACCACCCATTGCGCGCCACGCTGGCTGCGGAATTGCACGCTCGCCCCTTTCTGCGACTGGCCGAATCTGTCTCCCTCACCCACTACGCGATTTACACCGAGCACAATCCGTCGATACACGAGAGCCTGTTACATACGTTGTGCCGGGACACAGGAATATCGATTCCAGCGGAAGGCGCCACGCATTGTTCCGTGCAGTCGCCGTGCGGATGGCATCTGAAGTGGGAACGTCACACTGAATTCTCCACGTTCACGTTCGTCATCCCGCGCAAGGACAGCGACTATTTCAACGATGTTGCAACTGAGGGCATTCCCGCCAGCTGGTTCATACAACTCGCTGGAAGCCGGTTCGTCGCGTCCCGTATGGAACTACTGACGGGAGACGACGCGCGCGCAGCGCGCGATGCGTTGCGTCAATGGATCGACGGGCCAATTCTGGTCGGCAGCAATGTGCTTGGCGGCGGTCAAGCGTTTTGCGACTGGTGCGTGCGGCCGGATGGCTTTATGCGCTTTCTCGTCATCGATGAGGGCTTTCGTGAGGAGCAGGGCGGCCGTCTGCTGCAGCGACTGTATGAAATCGAGACGTATCGGATGATGGCGCTGCTGGCGCTGCCGATCGCGCGCAGAATGAGTCGCGATCTGGACGAGATTCATTCTTCGCTTCAGTCGTTGATGCAGAGCATGGATGCGCGGGGCGCAGATGGCGACGACTCACAGCTGCTCGTCAAACTCACGCACCTCGCGGTTCGAGTTGAATCGCTTTCAGGGTCCGGCGGACGCTTTAGCGCGTCACGGGCCTACGAGAAACTGGTACTGGCACGCATTCAAGAGTTGAGAGAAGAGCGCATTGAGGGAATGCCGACGATCCAGGAGTTCATGGAGCGCCGCTTCGCGCCCGCGATGGAAACATGCCGCAGCGTCTGGGCCCGTCATGAACAGATCGCGGATCGAATCGCACGCGCCGTCGATCTGTTGCGCACGCGGGTCAACCTCGCTCAGGAAAAGGACGTCACGCGCCTGCTCGTCGGCATGGAGCGGACGGCACGCAACCAGCTGCATTTGCAGCATGCTGTCGAAGGGCTGTCCGTTGCGGCAATCTCATACTATGTGCTTTCGTTGGCTGCTGCTGCGTTCAAGGCGTTGCACGTGCTGAGTCTTCCCATCGAGCCCGAGTTGGCCGAAGGCCTGGCGATCGGACCTGTCGTGCTTGCGGTGATCGCCATCACAAAGCGGACCCGGAGCCGGTTATTGAAGCGCAACGCGAGTGATGAAGAGCACGTCGTTCGTCCTTTGAATCAATCGATTTGAAACCGCAGACCCTCAGGAGCAGCATCAATGACTCACCCGAAAAGCAGCCAAGCGCAGGAACACATGCATCGCGATGCGAACCCCGCGAACGAAAGCTATCTGCGGTCGTATCTTTCTGCATTGAAGGAGCCGACTGTCTCGCTGGCCGGCCACCCGAACGATCGACCCGATGTCGCGACGGCCGCGATTCTAGGCTACAACTGACAGAATAACTGTCACCCGAAGCTGCACGTGATCAACGCGAGCGCTTCGATAAATGTGGACAGGCCATCCTGTCTGTGTTGCTGCAGCACCTCTCCGCAAACACATTCGAGAGTTGATGTAAGTTTAATTATAGAAGTTACTGTTATAAGGATGCCAAAGTAAATTGAGATGAAATTGATCCAGAGTGGTCGTCTCAAACCGGTGGTCGCCATGTCAAGTTCGACACCCATCGACTGCGAAGGCGTAAGCCAGCTGCCGGCTGGTTCAGTCTTCGCCCGGGGCACCGCTCGGCGCATAGTTAGCGTGGGGGACTCCCCTTTCGCTGACGGTCAGGTCGAACCACCTTCGCGCGGAGTGGGCGATCCCTGCCCCCGGATTGAGATCAAACATCAGGCAACTGTCGTCCCGGTCAACATGGAGTGACGGCATAAGGCAGCGCCGCAGTGTCACGCATACTCTGCGCAGACCTCGTCGGTGATCTTGCCATCAGCCACGAGGCGGTAGTCGATAAACGGCTCTTCGCCGGGACGGATAGCCGTGATGGCATGAATGAACACGTGACTGCTGGTTGCAATGGCCTCGCAGTTCGGGACACGCGCATGGTTCAGTTTGTCATGTGAATCATTCGACTCCGGTTCGTTTAATTTCGTCAGAGGTTCGTCGCGTGAATGAGAAGTCACGATGGAAGAAATATTTTTCCGATTCCTCTTGACGTCACGTGTCGGGTGGCTCAGAATTCGCCTCCCTCGTCGCTGAGGACGCGAAAAAGCAAGGCGCTTCCCGCGAATGTTCTTTAACAATCAACAGCCGATAAGTGTGGGTGCTCGATGGCAAGCGCGCGGTGATCTTCGGGTCACTGAATAGCGAAAGTAATCGAGTCTCACACAGAAGTAATTGAGGAAGGTTTGAGCAATCAGATCTTTCGTCAGTGATTTTGAGTGAGCGACCGGTTCTTAACGGAACCGAAAAACAGTAACAGGTTTGAACTGAAGAGTTTGATCCTGGCTCAGATTGAACGCTGGCGGCATGCCTTACACATGCAAGTCGAACGGCAGCGCGGGGGCAACCCTGGC
>NZ_FNDI01000043.1:0-60438 GCF_900100565.1 Paraburkholderia steynii
CTCGGCGCTCTGACAGGGTGGAGCGCGTGCGCTATCGGTCCGAAGTGATGCGTGTGGAGCACAAGGGGCCGACACACAGTTTGCCACCTGGGCGGCGGTGGACTATCTGGCAAGGTGTGCTGTGACGCGGGTGCATGAAGCGGGTGAGGCGTACAGGGAGAGCGTTAGCAACGAGCGCGGACTGGTGCGTTGCCGCGTGAAGCGTAAGAACCTTCGGGGGCCCTCAGGCAGGAACAAGAACTGGCGGTGTTAGCCGCTTTCTTTTGCCTACTTTTCTTTGCGGCGGCAAAGAAAAGTAGGTGCCGCCCCGCACAGGGGCGACGCGTGAAGCACGCGAACAAAACGCGGATGCCAGCGCAAAGGCCAAAACACCGAACAGCGACGCATGAAACACGAAGGCAAATCCCGGATGCCAGCGAAAAGCAAACCGTCACAGCGTCGCAGACATATCGAAACGAAATCTACTGCATTGCCCGAACCCACCCACTCACCCAACGCACAACAAGCGGCCCAACGAGCAAACCCCACGTCATCACGCAGATAAAAAGCGCAACCATAACAGCGGCGCTACCAAGATCCTTCGCACGCCGCGACAGTTCATGCCGCTCGAGCGAAATCCGATCAATAGCCGCCTCAACGCTAGAGTTGAGCAACTCGACAATCAGCACAAGAAACACAGACCCCAGCAACAGCACACGAGACACCGGCTCAACAGGCACCAAAACGCCGCACGGCAAAAGAATCGCCGCCAACGTCAGCTCCTGCCGAAACGCGCTCTCCTCACGAATCGCAACCCGAAACCCGGCAAACGAATTCTTCATCGCATGCCACGCGCGGGTGATCCCGCGATTGCCCTTGTATGGATTGAAGGGCAGCGGCGCGAGCGGATCATCGGGACCCAATGGCTCGAGCGATTCCGGCGCATCGGCTTTCGCGCCATTCAGCGCGTCTTCGCGAGCTTGCGCGGCATCGCGCGTAGTAGATGACATGGCAGAAACAGGAGTGGAGCTGGACTCTCCAGCATACCGCGCCCGCGCCTGCGGCGCGCCGTCCTCGTGCATATCATGCACATCATCGAACGGTTCGCCATACGGCTCCGCGTTCGACACTGCCGCCTTCGCGTCGCGCAGCGATTCCTGCGGAGCGCGCAATGCGTTCGATTGTCTCGTTTGCATGGGCGTAGCGAGAAGTGAGGGCGCTTGCGCGTCGGGCGGATCAGGCGGCGGCGCTTTCCTCTCGGTAAGCGGGACGCGACAGCGGCTTCAGATGCGCAGCGAACTGCTCGGACGCAGCCGCCCACGAAAAACGTTCGGCCCACGCGCGCGCATCGTTGCGATCGATCTTCAGCGCCTGCAGGCAAGCTTCGCGCAAGTCTTCGTGCATCGCGCCCGCGCCACCGTCGCCGAGTACATCGATCGGACCCGTCACAGGATACGCCGCGACAGGCGTGCCGCACGCGAGCGCTTCGAGCAGCACGAGACCGAACGTGTCGGTCCTGCTCGGGAACACGAACACGTCGGCGGCCGCATAGACCTTCGCGAGTTCGGCCTGCGTCAGCACGCCGAGATAGTTGGCGGCCGGATAGCGCGACTTCAGTTCGGCAAGCGCCGGGCCTTCACCGCACACCCACTTCGAGCCGGGCAGATCGAGCTTCAGGAACGCTTCGACATTCTTCTCGACGGCCACGCGCCCGACGTACAGAAAAATCGGCCGCGCGGTGTTGAGCACCTTCGATTCCATCTGCCGGAAAATCTCGAGATCGACGCCGCGCGTCCACAACACGACGTTCGTGAAGCCGAACTTTTCGAGGTCGGTCTTGACGACCGGCGTCGGCGCCATCACGGCAAGCGATGCCTTGTGAAACCAGTGCAGGAAGCGGTACGTCCACGCGACGGGAACGCCGAAGCGCGCCTCGACGTATTCGGGAAAGCGCGTGTGATAGGCCGTCGTGAACGGTAGCTTGTGCTCGATCGCATACTTGCGCGCTGCCAGCCCGAGCGGGCCTTCCGTCGCGATGTGCAGCGCGTCCGGCTGGAACTCGTCGATGCGCTGGCGCAAGTGGCGTCGCGGCATCAGCGACAGGCGAATCTCCGGATACGTCGGGCACGGAATCGTCTTGAACTCGAGCGGCGTCAACAGATCGACCTTGTGGCCGATCGCCGTCAGTTCGCGCGTCGTGTTCTTCAGCGTGCGAACGACGCCGTTGACCTGCGGTTCCCACGCATCGGTGACGATCATGATCTTCATGCGATTGGCCCTCTCGTAGTGGTGATGGTGTGCGCTCACGCTGTGGCGCGGGCTTTCGTCGTGTTCGCTTCAGGCGAGCGCATCACGGTCCAGTAGATGACCTTCAGCTCGCCTTCGTAGGTCTCGACGAGCGCCGACAGGCTCTCGACCCAGTCGCCGTCGTTGCAATACAGCACGCCGTCGATCTCGCGGATCTCGGCCTTGTGAATGTGCCCGCACACGACGCCGTCGCAGCCGCGGCGGCGCGCTTCATCCGTCATCACGTTCTCGAACGCCGAGATGAAGTTCACCGCGTTCTTCACCTGATGCTTCAGGTACTGCGACAGCGACCAGTACTGGAAACCGAGCTTGATGCGGATGCGGTTGAACCAGCGGTTCAGCACGAGAATCATCGTGTAGAGCGTGTCGCCGAGATACGCGAGCCACTTCGCGTGCTGGATCACGCCGTCGAACAGATCGCCGTGAACGATCCACAGGCGTTTGCCCTGCAGCGTGGTGTGGAACGCTTCGCCGCGCACGTGGATGTCGCCGAACGCGAGATCGCAGAACTGGCGCGCGCCTTCGTCGTGATTGCCGGGGATGTACACGACCTGGGTGCCCTTGCGAGCCTTGCGCAGGATCTTCTGCACGACGTCGTTGTGCGCCTGCGGCCAGTACCAGCCTTTCTTCAACTGCCATCCGTCGATGATGTCGCCGACGAGGTACAGGTACTCGGATTCGTTATGGCGCAGGAAGTCGAGCAGATAGTTCGCCTGGCAGCCGCCGGAACCGAGATGGATGTCGGAGAGCCAGATGGTGCGATAGCGGTGCGAATTCTCGTGACCGTCGTCGTGATCGCTTTCAGAAGGTGTTGGCGTCACCGGCAGATGCGGGAGCGGCGGCAGGCCAACTGAGGGGGTGCGGGGGCCGAAAGCGACGGGATCGACGCTCGGGCCATTCTGGCGGAAGAGGGAAGTCGCGGACGTGTTGTTGTCCATGGCTCACGCGTCGAGTTGCAGTACCCGCATTGCGCCATTGCTGCGTGACGGAGCCGTGACATTCACGAGAAGTTCTTATTACGTATCGGCAATTGTCGGCTTGATGCAACGTTGCGATTGATGGGTTCGTGATCGCGCGAGGGCGGATGCTTTCGTTCATCGTGACGCCCGCGATGGTTGGCGTGATGGGCGTCGCGAGGGTCGCCGCCGGGCTGGGTACGGCCGTCAATTCGATTTGTAGCGACAGCAACGCCACCACCGATATTGGGACTCTGCGCGCGTTGCCGTTGCCGTTTTGTGTGTTGGCGTTTTAGCTGGCATCCGCGTTTTGTTAGCGTGCGTCAGGCGTCGCCCCTGTGCGGGGCGGCACCTACTTTTCTTTGCCGCCGCAAAGAAAAGTAGGCAAAAGAAAGCGGCTAACACCGCCAGTTCTAGTTTTTGCCTGAGGGCCCCCAACCGGTCCCACACTTCACACGGCAACCTGCCTGTTCGCGTTCGTTGCCAACGCTCTAATCCAGCGCATCACCCACTTCACGCACCCGCGTTGCAGCACGCCGTGCCAGATGTCCTCCGCCGCCCAGGTGGCAAACTGTGTGTAGGCCGTAGCACCTCACACGCTTCACTTCGGACCGATTGCGCACGCGTTCCACCCTGTAAGAGCGCTAGGCTATACGCCGCGACAACCTACACACAGTTTGCCACCTGGGCGGCAGAAACCATTCGCCGCCGCTAGCTCGTGTACGGGTGTTTGAAGTGGGTGAGGCGTTCATTCGAAGCGTTGGCAACACACGCGAACAAGGACGTTGCCGTGTGAAGCGTAAGACCGGTTGGGGTCCCTCAGGCGGGAAGAAATGTTGGCGGTGTTAGCCGCTTTCTTTTGCCTACTTTTCTTTGCGGCGGCAAAGAAAAGTAGGTGCCGCCCCGCACAGGGGCGACGCGTGAAGCACGCTAACAAAACGCGGATGCCAGCGCAAAGGCAAACACACCGCGCCGGAGCTCGCGCAGCAAACACCATAGCGCGGATGCCAGCGAAAACCCAAGCACACCAAACTGCAAAGGAGCAAACCCCGCATCAACAGCAAAAAACCGCCGCAGGCAAAAAACTCACCGCGGTAGCGAAATAACCGCAGTCCCCGCCAACCGGTCATGCAGAAACTGTCGATTCACGCCGACCCGGCCAACGGCGGCATATAAAACGAACCACACAACAGCAACAATCAGCGTCTGCGGCACCGTAAGTCCAAAAAGCGGATGCACCGCCAACGGCGGCAAAAACCACAACCACGCAAACACATACCGCACCACCGCGCGCAGCACAGAAAGTCGCCCGCCATCCCTGGCGGCCACCACCCGTAATCGCCAGGTCTTCATCGGCAGCGTCTGGCCGCCGTGTGTCCAGAACCAGACGAAATACACCCCGACCACCAGCCCCACCCAGGCCGCGAGCCAGTTGTGATGAGTCAGCCCATTGCGCTGCTGCGTAAGCGTGCTAAACAGATACCCCGCCAGGAACACCACGCCAAACAGCAGCACACCTTCATACATCAGCGCGGCAAGCCTCCGACGCACAGTCGGCATCGACGGTTCTACGGATTCGGGTGGGAGCGGCACGGCTGCAGAGTCGACGGAAGTGGACACGGGCGAGGCCTCGGTTGCCGTTGATGAGCCCGCGACGCAGGCTCGCAGAGGGATTATGAGCCGTTGAAGATGGACGGCGCGTCGGACGGCGAGACGGGCGTCGGCGTCGCCGGCACGAAGCTCCCGGTCGCGGGAATGGCGGGCGCGCCGGGCGAGGGCGCCGCGACGCCGGCGGAGGCGCCTGCCGTCGCCGGCGGCACAGGCACGCTCGCGAGCTTGTCCTTGCCGTTCACCAGCCGGTTGATGTCCTTGATCTCGGACTTGCCCGAAGGCGGCGCGCTGACGACCGTTGGCCGGCGCTTGCGCTCGCTGGCAGCAAGTTTTTGCTTCTGCTCTTCAGGCAGCTGCTGGTATGCCTTCCACGCGTTCTGGCGCGCTTCACGCGGCAGCTCTTTCGAGACCTGATAGTTTTCGCGAGCGACGCGCCGCTGCTCAGGCGTCATGCGCACCCACTCCGCCATGCGCTCGTGCAATACCTTTTGCGCTTCCGGCGTCATCTTCGGATAACGCGACGCAATTTTCAGCCACTTGCGCTTGCGCTCCTCGCTGAAGGCGTCCCATTGCACTGCAAACGGCGCGAGCGCGACGTGTTCGGCGTTGGAAAGCTTCGACCACGCGAGCGGACTGGTCGAGATGGGCAAGCCCGGCAGGTCGACCGTCAACGCCGGCGCGGCCGCCTTCGCGGGTGTACCGCTGGCGGGCGCCGCGACAGGCGTGGGTGTCGGGTAGAAGCGCGGATAGGTGGCGGCGAATGACACCAAGGCTGCAATCACGCATCCGGATACAACGGCAAGGCCGCGCTTGTAACTCACCCGTCAACTCTCCCCGGTCAGTGGTTACGCGTCAGGTACGCGTTGAACCCGTGATCGAGATAGGCATTGAGCGGCAGGTCGTCGCTCAGCATGGCGGCATCGATATCGGCGAGCTCGGCCGTGCGCTGGTGGTCTTCCCACCACGCGATACCCGCGAGTCCGATGACCAGCGCGAGCACCGGCCAGGCGAGCGCGAGCTTGCGCAGGCGCGGCAGACGGCGCGACGGTTCCGGTTGCGGCATGTGGGCAAGCGTCCCCGCGCCGACGAACACGGGCGCGAAAGCAGGCGCATGCACGGCTTCAGGCTTCTTGCGAGCGAGGGCGGCGCGGCGCGCCGCGGCGAGCCGGTCGGTCGTGGCGGACGGAATGCGGGCAGCGTTTTCGTCGAGAGCGCGCCGAAGCTGCAGCGCAAACTCGAGTTCTTTTGTTTCGGGAGCGGAGCTCATAGCGTGATTCCTTTGGCCCTGAGCGCTTGCGCCAGCGTGTGCGTGGCTCGCGAGCAGTGCGTTTTCACACTGCCTTCCGAGCAGCCCATCGCGGCGGCAGTCTCAGCGACATCCATATCTTCCCAGTAACGCATCAGAAACGCCTCCCGTTGACGAGCCGGCAACTTTTGGATTTCGTCGTCGATCAACTGCAGGACCTGTTCGCGTTCGAGCCGCTGCTCGCTGCTTTCCACACCCGTCGAGCCGTCCTGGCTTTCGAACGTCTCCAGCGGGTCGAAGTCTTCGTCGTCGGCGTTGCCCAGCGACGAGAACAGGGTCACCCAGGTATTGCGCACCTTCTGCCGACGGAAATAGTCGTGCATCGCATTCTGGAGAATACGCTGAAACAAAAGCGGTAGCTCAGCGGGAGGACGGTCGCCGTATTTTTCGGCGAGCTTGATCATCGCGTCCTGCACGATGTCGAGCGACGCGTCATCGTCCCGCACGGCGTAGACCGTCTGCTTGAACGCGCGCCTTTCGACGCCCGCCAGAAAATCGGCGAGTTCCTTGTCTGATGCCATCCGTTGGGGGTCGGCGCAGCGAGTGTGCGCGGAATCGGTCGAAAAATGTCGTAAAACTCGCGGATGCTAACAAACTTTCACCCGCACCGGGGAAAAACGCCGCAGGCTTTTGCCCAGTATCGGCTTTGGGCCGCGAAATATGCCGCTTTCGTCAAGGCGACCGCAAGGTGCGCGTAACGCGTATGTAAACCGGTCAGAAGTGGACGACGAAAGCGGGTTTGCCGTCAATCATGGAAATATTTGCTTGACCATCGGACATATCGTAGATATCGTCTACGGTTCGCAACATAAGTGACTTGTCTCATTTGAGGTTGGCCCAAGAAGCCTTCCTGTCAAACTGGACGCGCCGCTTGAACCCGAGCCACAAGCCCGGCAGAGAGCACCCGATCAATTTTTTGCCGAAAATTCGAAAGGTGAACGATGAATATGCCCAGCGCGGAATTCTCCACGTCGGATACCACTCCACATCACGAAGCTGACTCTATCGGCGCCACCGTGCTCATGAAGGCACTGGCCGACGAAGACGTCGAATTCGTCTGGGGCTATCCCGGCGGCTCGGTACTCTACATCTACGACGAGCTTTACAAGCAGGACAAATTCCAGCACGTCCTCGTGCGCCACGAGCAGGCCGCGGTTCACGCCGCCGACGCCTACGCGCGCTCGACCGGCAAGGTCGGCGTCTGTCTCGTGACCTCCGGCCCCGGCGTCACCAACGCGGTGACGGGTATCGCGACGGCCTATATGGACTCGATCCCGATGGTGGTCATCAGCGGCCAGGTGCCGACTGCTGCGATCGGTCAGGATGCGTTCCAGGAGTGCGATACCGTCGGCATCACGCGTCCCTGCGTGAAGCACAACTTCCTCGTGAAGGACGTGCGCGATCTCGCTGCCACCGTCAAGAAAGCTTTCTATATCGCCCGTACCGGTCGTCCCGGCCCGGTGCTGATCGACATTCCGAAAGACGTGTCGAAGGCGCCTTGCCAGTACGAACCGCTCAAGAGCGTGTCGCTGCGCTCATACAACCCCGTCACGAAGGGCCACTCGGGCCAGATCCGCAAGGCCGTCGCGCTGCTGCTGTCGGCCAAGCGTCCGTATATCTACACGGGCGGCGGCATCATCCTCGCGGATGCATCGCGCGAACTGAACCAGTTCGCCGATCTGCTCGGCTATCCCATCACAAACACGCTGATGGGCCTGGGTGGCTACCGCGCGAGCGACAAGAAATTCCTCGGCATGCTCGGCATGCACGGCACGTACGAAGCCAACATGGCGATGCAGCACTGCGACGTGCTGATCGCGATCGGCGCGCGTTTCGACGACCGCGTGATCGGCGACCCGGCGCACTTTTCGTCGCGTCCGCGCAAGATCATTCACATCGACATCGACCCTTCGTCGATTTCGAAGCGCGTGAAGGTCGACATCCCCATCGTCGGCGACGTGAAGGAAGTGCTGAAGGAACTGATCGAGCAGTTGCAGACGGCCGAGCATGGCCCGGACACCGCGGCGCTCGCCGACTGGTGGAAGGACATCGAAGCCTGGCGCTCGAAAGACTGTCTCAAGTTCGACCGCAAGAGCGAGATCATCAAGCCGCAATACGTGGTGGAAAAGGCGTGGGAACTGACGGACGGCAATGCCTTCGTGTGTTCCGACGTCGGCCAGCACCAGATGTGGGCGGCGCAGTTCTATCGCTTCAACAAGCCGCGCCGCTGGATCAACTCCGGTGGTCTCGGCACGATGGGCTTCGGCCTGCCGGCGGCGATGGGCGTCAAGATGGCGCACCCGGACGACGACGTGCTCTGTATCACGGGCGAAGGCTCGATCCAGATGTGTATCCAGGAGCTGTCGACCTGCAAGCAGTACGACACGCCCGTCAAGATCATTTCGCTGAACAACCGCTATCTGGGCATGGTGCGCCAGTGGCAGCAGATCGAATACAGCAAGCGCTATTCGCATTCGTACATGGATGCGCTGCCTGACTTCGTGAAGCTCGCCGAAGCGTACGGCCACGTCGGCATGCGGATCGAAAAGACCGCTGACGTGGAACCGGCGTTGAAGGAAGCACTGCGCCTGAAAGATCGCACGGTGTTTCTCGACTTCCAGACTGATCCGACCGAAAACGTCTGGCCGATGGTCCAGGCCGGCAAGGGCATCACAGAGATGCTCCTCGGATCGGAAGATCTATAACGAGCGCTTTCCTGCGCCGGCTCCGTCATGCACATCTCCACAAAAGGTGAGCGCGGGCGGAGCAGTGCGGAACGCACGCATCGCATACATCGATATCTGGAAGAAGCGAACATGAGACACATTATTTCCGTACTGCTGGAAAACGAACCGGGCGCGCTGTCGCGTGTGGTTGGCCTGTTTTCCGCACGCGGCTACAACATCGAAACCTTGACGGTGGCGCCGACCGAAGACCGTTCGCTGTCGCGCATGACCATCGTTTCCATTGGCTCGGACGACGTGATCGAACAGATCACGAAGCATCTGAACCGCCTGATCGAGGTGGTGAAAGTGGTCGACCTGACAGAGGGCGCCCACATCGAGCGCGAGCTGATGCTGATCAAGGTTAGGGCGGTCGGCAAGGAGCGTGAGGAGATGAAGCGGATGTCGGATATTTTCCGCGGCCGCATCATCGACGTCACCGAAAAGACCTACACGATCGAACTGACGGGCGCGAGCGAAAAGCTCGACGCGTTCATCGAAGGGCTCGACGCCACCGCGATTCTCGAAACGGTCCGCACGGGCGGTTCCGGCATCGGGCGCGGCGAGCGTATCCTGAAGGTTTAACGACCCGGCAATATCGGTTCGATCCGCGCCGGGCGTTGCGTCAAGCGCCCGGCCCAAGCACTACACACGCAACATTTTTCTGAATTTCGCCAAGGAACAGACATGAAAGTTTTCTACGACAAGGACGCCGACCTCTCCCTCATCAAAGGCAAGCAGGTCACCATCATCGGTTATGGCTCGCAAGGCCATGCGCACGCGCTGAACCTGAAGGAAAGCGGCGTGAACGTCACGGTCGGTCTGCGCAAGGGCGGCGCATCGTGGAGCAAGGCTGAGAACGCTGGTCTCACGGTGAAGGAAGTGGCAGAAGCCGTAAAGGGCGCTGACGTCGTGATGATGCTGCTGCCCGACGAGCAGATCGCCGAAGTCTATGCGAAGGAAGTGCATGGCAACGCCAAGCAGGGCGCGGCGCTCGCGTTCGCGCACGGCTTCAACGTGCATTACGGCCAGGTGATCCCGCGCGCGGATCTGGACGTCATCATGATCGCGCCGAAGGCCCCGGGCCACACGGTGCGCGGCACGTACTCGCAAGGTGGCGGTGTGCCCCACCTGATCGCAGTTGCGCAAGACAAGTCGGGCGCAGCACGCGACATCGCGCTGTCGTACGCAGCGGCGAACGGCGGCGGCCGTGCCGGCATCATCGAAACCAACTTCCGTGAAGAAACGGAAACCGACCTGTTCGGCGAGCAAGCCGTGCTGTGCGGTGGTACGGTCGACCTGATCAAGGCTGGCTTCGAAACGCTGGTCGAAGCGGGTTACGCGCCGGAAATGGCGTACTTCGAGTGCCTGCACGAACTGAAGCTGATCGTCGACCTGATCTACGAAGGCGGCATCGCGAACATGAACTACTCGATCTCGAACAACGCCGAGTACGGCGAGTACGTGACGGGTCCGCGCATCATCACGGATGAAACGAAGAAGGTGATGAAGGAAGTCCTGAAGGACATCCAGACGGGCGAGTACGCGAAGAGCTTCATCATCGAAAACCGCGCTGGCGCGCCGACGCTGCAATCGCGTCGCCGTATCACGGCTGAGCACCAGATCGAGCAGGTCGGCTCGAAGCTGCGCGCGATGATGCCGTGGATCGCGAAGAACAAGCTGGTCGATCAGTCGAAGAACTAATCTGCCCGTTTTTCTTGCTCCGGCGCACGAAATGCGCCGGAAGCGTCAAAAAGCCGTCCAGGTGTGCTGAACCCTGGACGGCTTTTGCTATCCTACGGTTTTACAAAAAGACTGAACCCATTTATGAATTACCCTCATCCGATCATCGCGCGCGAAGGCTGGCCGTTCATTGCCATCGCGGCCGTCGTTGCGTTGTTGATCCACTTCATCGCAGGGTTCGGCATTGCCTGGATTTTCTGGCTGTTGCTCATCTTTGTCGTGCAGTTCTTCCGCGATCCGGCACGTCCCATTCCGACGCAGGCCAACGCGGTGCTGTGCCCGGCCGACGGCCGCATCGTCGCTGTCGAAACCGCCCATGATCCGTACGCGAACCGTGAAGCGCTGAAGATCAGCGTGTTCATGAACGTGTTCAACGTGCATTCGCAGCGCTCGCCCGTGGATGGCGCGATCTCGAAGGTCGAATATTTTCCGGGCGCATATCTGAACGCCGCTGTCGACAA
Source organism: Paraburkholderia steynii (assembly GCF_900100565.1). Classification (NCBI taxonomy): domain Bacteria; kingdom Pseudomonadati; phylum Pseudomonadota; class Betaproteobacteria; order Burkholderiales; family Burkholderiaceae; genus Paraburkholderia; species Paraburkholderia steynii. The sequence goes on from NZ_FNDI01000043.1 coordinate 11,087, forward strand.
GGCGTCGACGGAAAACGAGCGCAACGCGGTCGTGATCGAAACGGCGAGCGGCGCGACGGTGACGTCGGTGCAGATCGCGGGCCTGATCGCGCGGCGCATTCTCTGCTACGTCAGGGCGGGCGAGCCGCTCACGCGCGGCCAGCGCTATGGTTTCATCCGCTTCGGTTCGCGTGTCGACGTGTATCTGCCCGTGGGCAGCCGCCCGCGTGTGTCGATCGGCGAGAAGGTTTCGGCTTCGTCCACGGTTCTGGCTGAACTATAAAGCGGCACAGGGAGGGTTCGATGGCCGCATTCAAACCGCGTCGTCCTCGTAGCAGCGGTGCGCCGCAGCCGCGACCGTTCAGGCGCAACAAGCCGTCCGCCGTCACGGAATCCGTGATCGACAGCCGGCGCGCCGCGCGACAGCAGTTTCTGCGCAAGCGCGGGATTTACCTGCTGCCCAATGCGTTCACGACAGCGGCGCTTTTCTGCGGGTTCTTCGCCGTCGTGCAGGCGATGAACGTGCGCTTTGAAGTCGCTGCGATTGCGATTTTTGTCGCGATGGTGCTCGATGGCATGGATGGGCGTGTTGCGCGTATGACGCATACGCAGAGCGCTTTTGGCGAGCAGTTCGACAGTCTGTCGGACATGGTGTCGTTTGGCGTTGCGCCGGCGCTTGTGATGTATGAGTGGATTCTGAAGGATCTCGGGCGCTGGGGCTGGCTCGCGGCGTTTGTTTATTGCTCGGGCGCGGCGTTGCGGCTGGCGCGGTTCAATACGAATATTGGTGTCGTCGATAAGCGGTTTTTTCAGGGCATGCCGAGCCCGGCTGCGGCTGCGTTGATCGCTGGTTTTGTCTGGCTTGCTACCGATAATCGCGTGCCTTTGAAACTGGTCTGGTTGCCGTGGGTTGCTTTTGCTTTGACTATTTACGCGGGCGTGACCATGGTGTCGAATGCGCCGTTTTATAGCGGTAAGGCGCTGGATGTGCGGCATCGCGTGCCGTTTGCGGCGATTTTGCTTGTTGTGGTCGCGTTTGTGCTCGTTTCTTCTGATCCGCCTTTGATGCTGTTTGGGCTGTTTGTGCTTTATGGCCTGTCGGGGTATGTGTTTTGGGCGTATCGCGTGGTTAGGGGGATGGGGAATCCGGCTCGTTCCTCGCAGCGGCCGGGTTAGTGGGTTTTGGTTGTCTGCGACGCTGGTTTTGGTTTTTTTGGGTTTTCGCTGGCATCCGCGTTTTGTTAGCGCGCTTCACGCGTCGCCCCTGTGCGGGGCGGCACCTACTTTTCTTTGCCGCCGCAAAGAAAAGTAGGCAAAAGAAAGCGGCTAACACCGCTAGTTCTTCTTCCTGCCTGAGGGACCCCAACCGGTCCCTCACTTCACACGGCAACTTTCCTGTTCGCGTTCGTTGCCAACGCTCCAATCCAGCGCATCACCCGCTTCACACACCAGCGTCGCAGCGTGCCGTACCAGATATTCAACGGCCGCCCAGGTGGCAAACTGTGTGTAGGCCCAAGGTGCTCCGCACGCCTCACTCCGGACCGACAGGGCAAGCGTCCCACCCTGTAACAGCGCCGAGTTATACGCCGCGACAACCTACACACAGTTTGCCACCTGGGCGGCGCAGACCATTCGCTGCCGCTAGCTCTTGTTCGGGTGTTTGAAGTGGGTGAGGCGGTCATTCGAAGCGTTGGCAACGAACGCGAACAGAGATGCTGCCGTGTGAAGCGTAAAACCCGTTGGGGGCCCTCAGGCAAGAAGAAATGTTGGCGGTGTTAGCCGCTTTCTTTTGCCTACTTTTCTTTGCGGCGGCAAAGAAAAGTAGGTGCCGCCCCGCACAGGGGCGACGCTTGAAGCGCAAACACCGTAACGCGGATGCCAGCGAAAAGGCCGAAACACGGTAACGCCGATGCCACCGCAAACCCCAAAACACCAAACAAAACCGCCCGCGCCGCGAAGGCGCCAACCCGAATACCAGCGCAAAGCCACCTAAACCAAACCGCCCGCGCAGCAAAAACCCAAAACCAAACCAAAAAGCCCGGCCCGCAGGGCCCCCAATTGCACGTTTCCGGCATTGCCGCTATAGTCTCTGGCATGGCACTTTCCAAGTTCCCCTTCCTGTCTCTTCAAGCCGGCAAGCTACTACGCTCGCTAGCTCTAGCGCGCCTGCCGCGCTGATCGTTTTCGCCCTCCGTCTGCCTCGTTTGTTGTTTAGCGTCGTCTGCGGTGATGGCGCAAACACTCGAATTCCGTTTTCCAATTCAAATTGACCGAATCCCCCTGGAGACCCGAGATGGCAGACAAGCTCATCATTTTCGATACGACGTTGCGTGACGGCGAACAATCGCCCGGTGCGTCGATGACGAAGGAAGAAAAGATCCGTATCGCGAAGCAGCTCGAACGGATGAAAGTCGACGTGATCGAGGCCGGCTTCGCCGCCAGCTCGAACGGCGACTTCGACGCGATCCACACGATCGCCGGCATGATCAAGGACAGCACGATCTGCTCGCTCGCCCGTGCGAACGACAAGGACATCCAGCGTGCCGCCGAAGCCCTGAAACCCGCCGATCACTTCCGCATCCACACGTTCATCGCGACGTCGCCGCTGCACATGGAAAAGAAGCTGCGCATGACGCCCGACCAGGTGTTCGAGCAGGCGAAGCTGGCCGTGCGTTTCGCGCGCAAGTTCACGAATGACGTCGAGTTCTCGCCGGAAGACGGCAGCCGCTCGGACATGGACTTCCTGTGCCGCGTGCTCGAAGCCGTCATCGCGGAAGGCGCGACGACCATCAACATCGCCGATACCGTTGGCTACGGTGTGCCGGAGCTGTACGGCAACCTCGTGAAGACGCTGCGCGAACGCATTCCGAACTCGGACAAGGCCGTGTTCTCGGTTCACTGCCATAACGACCTCGGCATGGCCGTCGCGAACTCGCTGGCAGGTGTGCAGATCGGCGGCGCGCGTCAGGTGGAGTGTACGGTCAACGGTCTCGGCGAGCGCGCAGGCAACACGTCGCTCGAAGAAATCGTGATGGCGGTGCGCACGCGCAAGGACTATTTCGGCCTCGAACTCGGCATCGACACGACGCAGATCGTGCCGGCATCGAAGCTCGTATCGCAGATCACGGGTTTCGTCGTGCAGCCGAACAAGGCGGTAGTCGGCGCGAACGCGTTTGCGCACGCGTCAGGCATCCACCAGGACGGCGTGCTGAAGGCGCGCGACACCTACGAAATCATGCGCGCGGAAGACGTGGGTTGGACCGCGAACAAGATCGTGCTCGGCAAACTCTCGGGCCGCAATGCGTTCAAGCAGCGTCTGCAGGAACTGGGCATCTCGCTCGACAGCGAAACCGAACTGAACCTCGCGTTCCAGCGCTTCAAGGAACTCGCGGACCGCAAGTCCGAAATCTTCGACGAAGACATTATCGCGATCGTCACGGAAGAATCGGCCGAAGCGCAGGAGCGGGAGCATTACAAGTTCGTGTCGCTGTCGCAGCACTCGGAAACGGGCGAGCGTCCGCATGCGCGCATCGTGTTTTCGGTCGCGGGCAAGGAAGTGGTCGGCGAAGCGAACGGCAACGGCCCCGTCGACGCAACGCTGAACGCGATCGAAACGGAAGTGGGCAGCGGCTCGGAACTGCTGCTGTACTCGGTCAACGCCATTACGACGGGCACGCAGGCGCAAGGTGAAGTGACCGTGCGTCTGTCGAAGGCCGGGCGCATCGTGAACGGCGTCGGCACGGACCCGGATATCGTCGCCGCATCGGCGAAGGCGTATATCTCGGCGCTGAACCGTCTGTATGCCGGTCACGACAAGCTGAATCCGCAACGCTCGGAAATCTGATCCGCGTTGGCCGCATTCAGTCGCAATGAGAAAACCCCGCCGCGGCGGGGTTTTTCTTTTCGGCCGCGTGAGGAAGAATCATGAAAAAACCGCCTCGCGAGGCGGCTTTTCCGTTTGGCGCCGAAGCAACTCAGAACAGGCTGCGGCGATCCGGATCGTGCAGCGGATCGGGCGTCTTTTGCGTCAGACGCAGGATGCCCTGATCGTCGAAATAAAAGCTGTACATCATGTACCAGACGTTGTCTTCCAGATAGCGATACGTCCACACTTCGCGCTTCATCAGCGGGAAATAGTTCGTTTCGACCGGGCGTCCGAAGTTGACGAGCACGTCGTCCCGCGTCCATTTGCCGATTTCCGCGCGATAGAACTCGTTCGGCTGCAGCACCTGGCGCACGTTCACGATCTTGCCCGACGCGTCGACGTCGGCGGCCGTGGTGGTTTCGCCCATCGGCTGCGTCGGCCACATCAGGCGCTTGCCGCCGTTGGGCAGGTCGTACACTTCGCGCGGCGGACCGAGGCGGGCGACGATCGTCGACTGATCCGCGCCCGCCTGATAGTTCTGCCAGGGCTGCGCGCAGCCGGCGAGCGTCACGGCGCACGCGAGAGCCGCTAGCGCGCCGCGCGCCGGGCGCACGAATGAAAGGCGGTTGAACATGACACCTCCGGTGGTGTTCGATGAGTGGTTGTTCTTCTAGGCTGATATTTTGACACGCGCCGCGTCAAAAGATTTTCGGGCATTCGCCCGCCGGGACGGGCCTTCGCGCGCGATTCGCTTGCTTGCGGCCCGCACGCCGTCCTATGATCCGCGCTTCGATCGACAGATGAGACGCTGATGAAAGCAAAGTGGGCAAAAGCGATAGTGACGGCGATGACGCTGGCCGCGACGACGATTCCTGCAGCCAATGTGCATGCTCAGGGTGCGCAGGCAGGCGCGCCGATCCGTATCGCGATGATCGAAGGCATGTCCGGCCCGTTCGCGAACGCCGGCGCGGCTGTCGAGCGGAACCTGCGGTTCGGCGTTGAAACGGTCAACGCGCGCGGCGGCGTGAAACTGGCGGACGGCGTGCATCCGCTGGAGCTCGTCGTGCTGGACAGCAAGGGCAGCGCGGAAGAGGCGCTCGTGCAACTGCGCGCAGCCGCCGACAAACACATCGGTTTCATCGCGCAAGGCAACAGTTCGGCCGTGGCTGCCGCCTTGCTCACGGCGATCGACAAGCAGAACACGCGCGAGCCGGACAACCGCGAGCTATTCCTCAACTATTCCGCCGACGACCCGGCGCTCACCAACGCGAACTGCAGCTTCTGGCATTTCCGCTTCGACGCGCACGCGGGCATGCGGATGGACGCGCTCGCCGATGTCATCCAGAGCGACAAGTCGGTGAAGAAAGTCTATCTGCTGAATCAGGACTACAGCTTTGGGCATGACGTGAGCACGCTGGCGCGCGCCGCGCTCGCGTCGAAGCGGCCGGATGTCGCGGTGGTCGGCGACGAGTTTCATCCGATCGGACGCGTGAAGGATTTCGCGCCCTACATCGCGAAGATTCGCGCGAGCGGCGCGGACGCGGTGATCACGGGCAACTGGGGCAACGATCTGACGCTGCTCGTCAAGGCTGCTCGCGAGCAGGGCCTCGACACGAAGTTCTACACGTTCTACGGCAACAGTCTGGGCGCGCCCGCCGCGCTTGGCGACGCGGGCGTGAAGCGCGTGATCGCCGTGGCCGACTGGCATCCGAACGCGGGCGGCGCGGCGTCGGACGCGTGGTACGCGTCGTTCCGCCAGCGTTTCCCGGCTGCGCAGGACGATTATCCCGTGCTGCGCATGCCGCTGATGATTGAGATGCTGGCGGCGGCGATGACCCGTGCGGGCAGCGCGCAGCCGGAGAAGGTCGCGAAGGCGCTGGAAGGGATGAAGTACGACAACGGTTTTCATGCGTCGTGGATGCGTGCCGACGACCACCAGTTGATCCAGCCCCTTTACGTGATGGAAATGGACAAGGCAGGCACGCCGGGCGTCCATTTCGACAACGAAGGCTCGGGTTACGGCTTCAGAACGGTGCTGGCGCTGCCGCCCGAGCGCACGGTGCCGCCCACGACATGCCGGATGAAGCGGCCCTGAGCGGCCCGTGAACGTCCAGCCGCGGCCGGATTCAGGCCTGGGCAGAAGCACGGCCCGAAACCGTGGGGTTCGCCGGATGAATGGGCTGTGCTACAATACGCGACTCGTTTTGTTGTAACCACGGCACGGCCTTTCTTCCGTGACCGCCTGTCGATTCAAAGGAAATCAACATGTCCGTAGCTGAAATCACCAAGAAATCCGACGTCGTCGCGCAATTCGCACGCGCTGCTAACGACACCGGATCGCCCGAAGTTCAGGTCGCTCTGCTGACCACGCGTATCAACGAACTGACGGTTCACTTCAAGGCCCACACGAAGGACCACCACAGCCGCCGCGGTCTGCTGCGCATGGTGAGCCGTCGTCGCAAGCTGCTCGACTACCTGAAGGGCAAGGACGCTGACCGTTACCGCGCTCTGATCGAGAAGCTGGGTCTGCGTAAGTAATCCGGCGCATCGGACTTTCTGTCAGCAAGATGCCTGTGTCAGTTCCGCTGATACAGGCATTTTGTTTTTCAACGGTGCGCTTCGTGTGAGGTTTGCCGTTGATACCACCCGTCAGGCGTGCCGGTTGCGCCGCGGGTAAAGCGAAATAAAGCCGGGCTTCAGGGTAGGGCGCTGTGTCATTCCAGCGGTTCGCGTGCAAATGGTTGCATCCACGTGATTCTCTGGAATGGCATAACACTCCTCTACCCGAAAGGTCCGGTCCTGACGGTGCCGCGCGCGGTTTTGCGCGGCATGACCAAAAGATCAAGGAGGACAAATGTCTCTGTTTAACAAGGTCGTCAAAGAGTTCAAGTGGGGCCAGCATACGGTCCGCATGGAAACGGGTGAAATCGCCCGCCAGGCGAGCGGTGCCGTGCTGGTCGACGTCGAAGACACCGTCGTGCTGGCGACTGTCGTCGGCGCCAAGACGGCAAAGCCGGGCCAGGACTTCTTCCCGCTGACCGTCGATTACATCGAAAAGACCTACTCGGCAGGCAAGATCCCCGGCGGCTTCTTCCGCCGCGAAGGCCGTCCGTCGGAAGGCGAAACGCTGATTTCGCGTCTGATCGACCGTCCGCTGCGTCCGCTCTTCCCGGAAGGCTTCTACAACGAAGTGCAGGTCGTCATCCACGTGATGTCGATCAACCCGGAAGTCCCCGCTGACATCCCCGCGTTGATCGGCGCATCGGCTGCACTCGCCGTGTCGGGCCTGCCGTTCAACGGTCCCGTCGGTGCTGCGCGCGTCGCGTACATCAACAACGAGTACGTGCTGAACCCGACCCGTTCGCAAGTCAAGGAATCGAGTCTGGACCTCGTCGTGGCCGGTACGGAGCGCGCGGTGCTGATGGTCGAATCCGAAGCGGATCAACTGCCGGAAGACGTGATGCTGGGCGCTGTCGTGTTTGGTCACGAGCAGATGCAAACGGCTATCGACGCGATCCATGAACTGGTCCGTGAAGGCGGCAAGCCCGAGTGGGACTGGCAAGCGGCGCCGAAGAACGAAGCACTGATCTCGCGCGTCAACGAAATCGCGGGCAACGAACTGCTGTCGGCGTATCAGACGCGCGACAAGCAGGCTCGCTCGACGAAGCTGAAGGCCGTCTACGCAGCCACGCAAGCCAAGCTCGAAGAAGAAGCAGCGGCAGCGGGCACGGTGGCAGCGGACAAAGCATCCGTCGGCAACGTGCTGTTCGACATCGAAGCGAAGATCGTCCGTTCGCAGATCCTGAACGGCGAGCCGCGTATCGATGGCCGCGACACGCGCACGGTTCGTCCGATCGAAATCCGCACGGGCGTCCTGCCGCGTACGCACGGCTCGGCGCTGTTCACGCGTGGCGAAACGCAGGCGCTGGTCGTTGCGACGCTCGGCACGAAGGGCGACGAACAGATCATCGACGCGCTCGAAGGCGAATACCGCGAGCGCTTCATGCTCCACTACAACATGCCGCCGTTCGCGACGGGCGAAACGGGCCGCGTCGGCTCGCCGAAGCGCCGTGAAATCGGCCACGGCCGTCTGGCGAAGCGCGCGCTGGTTGCGTGCCTGCCGAGCGCCGAAGAGTTCGGCTACTCGATCCGTGTCGTGTCGGAAATCACGGAATCGAACGGTTCGTCGTCGATGGCTTCGGTGTGCGGCGGCTGCCTCGCGCTGATGGACGCCGGCGTGCCGATGAAGGCGCACGTCGCCGGCATCGCGATGGGCCTGATCCTCGAAGGCAACAAGTTCGCCGTGCTGACCGACATCCTCGGCGACGAAGATCACCTCGGCGACATGGACTTCAAGGTGGCGGGCACGGAAGCTGGCGTGACGGCACTGCAGATGGACATCAAGATCCAGGGCATCACGAAGGAAATCATGCAGGTCGCGCTCGCGCAAGCGAAGGAAGGCCGCATGCATATCCTCAGCAAGATGACCTCGGCTGTCTCGGGTGCGAACACGGAACTGTCCGACTACGCGCCGCGCATGATCACCATCAAGATCAATCCGGAAAAGATCCGCGACGTGATCGGCAAGGGCGGTTCGGTGATTCGCGCGCTGACGGAAGAAACGGGCACGACGATCGACATTTCGGATGACGGCGTCGTCACGATCGCGAGCACGAGCAGCGAAGGCATGGCTGAAGCGAAGAAGCGCATCGAGAACATCACGGCGGAAGTCGAAGTTGGCCAGGTCTACGAAGGCACGATTCTCAAGCTGCTGGACTTCGGCGCGATCGTCAACCTGCTGCCGGGCAAGGATGGTCTGCTGCACATCTCCGAAATCGCCAACGAGCGTATCAAGGACATCAACGACTACCTGAAGGAAGGCCAGCAAGTGAAGGTCAAGGTCATCCAGACGGACGAGAAGGGTCGTGTGCGTCTGTCGGCGAAGGCGCTCCTGAACGAAGCAGCACAAACGGAGCCGACGCCGCAGCAGTAACGCGGTGAAAGCAGGAACGGCCGGTAGTGCAACTGCGCTCCGGCCGTTTTTCATGTAGGGTGGATTGCAGTGCGAACGGGTTTGCACGGCCGGTTTGCAGCGCAATCCAGACCTGGGAGAGACGACGATGAACGCAATCGAAATCACCGAATTCGGTGCGCCGGAAGTCTTGAAGCTCGCCGAGCGGCCGATGCCCGAACCGAAAGCGGGTGAAGTCCTGATCAAGGTGTCCGCGTCGGGCGTGAACCGCCCGGACGTGTTCCAGCGTAAAGGCGGCTATGCACCGCCGCCGGGCGCATCGGACCTGCCGGGGCTGGAAGTGGCGGGCGAAATCGTCGGCGGAAACATCGACGAGAAGCGCAATCCGTTCGGTCTGAAGATCGGCGATCGCGTGTGCGCGCTGATGGCGGGCGGCGGGTATGCGGAATATGCCACCGTGCCGCTGCTGCAATGCCTGCCCGTCCCGAAGGGTTTCTCCGATATCGAAGCAGCTGCGTTGCCCGAGACATTTTTCACGGTCTGGAGCAATGTTTTTGACCGTGCGATGCTCGGCAGAGGCGAGGGCGGCGAGAACGAAACGTTTCTCGTGCAGGGCGGCTCGAGTGGCATTGGCGTGACGGCAATCCAGATTGCGCATGCGCTCGGCTTTCGCGTGTTCGCGACGGCTGGCACCGACGAGAAGTGCCGCGCATGCGAGGAAATCGGCGCCGAGCGGGCGATCAACTACAAGACGGAAGATTTCGTCGAGGTGATCAAGTCGCTCACGAACGACCGTGGCGTCGACGTCATCCTCGACATGGTGGCGGGCAGCTACGTGCCGCGTGAACTGAAGGCGCTCGCCGACGGCGGTCGTCTCTGCATCATCGCGCTGCTGGGCGGGGCGAAGGCGGAAGTGAATCTGAACGACATTCTGCGTCGCCGGCTCACGGTTACTGGGTCGACGCTGCGTCCGCGGCCTATCGAGTTCAAGGCGAAGATTGCGGCGCAACTGAAAGAGCGCGTCTGGCCGCATCTCGAAGACGGCACGATCAAGCCGGTGATCTTCAAGGTGTTCCCCGCTGCCGAGGCTGCGCAGGCGCACGAGCTGATGGAGAGCAGCACGCACGTCGGCAAGATCGTGTTGAATTGGGGCGCGGGTGCTTGACAGCGGTCGTTTAATTGAGTTTGACCCAGTCTGTCAGCACACAGTAAAATCGCGTGTTTTGCGCGTTCTGCATGGTTTTTGCATGCGGAGCGGGTACCGAGCGCCGACGAAGCGGACGCGTTCTTCACCCGTACCACGATAAAACGAGCGAGACGATGGCGAATCAACGAGCAAAACTGGTAGTCGGTAACTGGAAGATGCACGGCCGGCTGGCTGATAACCGCGTGCTGCTGCAGGCGGTATCGCGCGGCGCCGAAGATCTTCCGGACGATGTGCGAGTCGGCGTGTGCGTGCCGTGCCCGTATCTGGCGCAGGCGCAAACGCTGCTCGAAAGCGGCCGCGTTGCGTGGGGTGTGCAGGATATCTCCGCGCATACGCAAGGCGCGTTTACCGGCGAGGTCGCGGCTGAAATGGCTGCCGAGTTTGGCGCGTCGTACGCGATCGTCGGGCATTCGGAGCGTCGTGCGTATCATCGCGAAAGCCCCGAGATCGTCGCTGTGAAGACGCAGCGTGCGCTCGAAGCAGGTTTGACGCCGATCGTCTGTGTCGGCGAAACGCTTGAAGAGCGCGAGGGTGGCAAGACCGAGCAGATCGTTGGTGAGCAACTGGATGCAGTGCTCGTGAAGCTGTCGGTGGAAGAGGCGGCTCGCCTCGTGGTCGCGTATGAGCCTGTGTGGGCAATTGGCACTGGCAAGAGCGCGACGGCGCAGCAGGCACAGGACGTTCACGCGTTCCTGCGCGCGCGTCTCGTCGCAAAGGGCGGCGATGCCGCCGACGTGCCGTTGCTGTATGGCGGCAGCGTGAAGCCGGAGAACGCGGAAGACCTGTTCAGCCAGCCGGATATCGATGGTGGCCTGATTGGTGGCGCGTCGCTGAAGGACAAGGATTTCCTGGCAATCTGCACGGCAGCTGTCGCGGCAACGGCCGCGCGCTGAGCATCAAGGCAGAGTGCCCGGGCGAGGATGACCCATTGCGTGCAGCATGTCGTGCTGTGCGGTTAAATAAAGACTCAGGTGAGTGTGATGCTGTATTTGAAAACGTTGATCATTGTCGTGCAGTTGCTGTCGGCGCTTGGCGTCATCGGCCTCGTGCTTCTGCAGCACGGCAAAGGTGCCGATATGGGCGCCGCTTTTGGTAGCGGTGCATCGGGCAGTCTCTTCGGCGCGACAGGCTCTGCTAATTTTCTGTCACGTACCACTGCGATACTGGCAGCTGTGTTCTTCGTCACCACGTTGACACTGACGTACCTCGGCGCTTATCACTCGAAGCTTTCGGCGGGCGTCCTGGGTAGCATGCCGGCAACGGCACCTGTTGCTGCATCGGTTGCTCCTGGCGCTTCGGCACCGGCTAATGCATCGGCTTCAATTGCTGCGTCTGCAGCTTCTGCGCCAGGCCAAGACGTGCCGAAATAAATTTTCGGGAAAAACACGTTTGTGCGTTGAACAAACTGTTTGGCCGGGTTACAATTCAAGTCTTAAAGCGATTCGCGGGTTTTACAAGTTGTTTTCCCGGATTGCAGACAGTGCCGACGTGGTGAAATTGGTAGACACGCTATCTTGAGGGGGTAGTGGCGAAAGCTGTGCGAGTTCGAGTCTCGCCGTCGGCACCAATGTTATCTAATGCCAGCCGCTTGCTTCAGCTTCGGCTGGCATTTTCACTTCTGAGGTGGTGTTTGCTGTGGGCTTTCAACATCAAGCATCCCGAAGTGTTTCGCGTCAGGGGTTGTTCAGCGTAGTCAACGTCTCCTGACGTCACTCAGAACCAACCGATTGAGGATACTTTGAACCTCGCAGCCTATTTCCCCGTCTTGTTGTTTCTCCTCGTGGGCACCGGTTTAGGCGTAGCACTGGTCAGTATTGGCAAGATCCTCGGTCCGAATCGACCGGACACCGAAAAGAACGCGCCGTACGAGTGCGGCTTCGAGGCATTCGAAGATGCGCGCATGAAGTTCGATGTGCGCTACTACCTGGTCGCCATTCTCTTCATCATTTTCGACCTTGAAACGGCATTCCTGTTCCCGTGGGGCGTGGCCCTGCGCGATATCGGCTGGCCCGGCTTCATCTCGATGATGATTTTTCTGCTCGAATTCCTGTTGGGCTTCGCCTATATCTGGAAGAAAGGTGGTCTCGACTGGGAATGACGGGTTAATCGCCGGTATGTGTAGGTGGCGATGGCTCGCCGCCTGTCTGGAGTGGAAAACAAATGAGTATCGAAGGGGTCTTGAAGGAAGGGTTTGTCACCACCACGGCTGACAAGCTGATCAACTGGACGCGTACCGGTTCGCTGTGGCCGATGACGTTCGGTCTCGCGTGTTGCGCGGTCGAGATGATGCATGCGGGCGCTGCCCGTTATGACCTTGACCGTTTCGGCGTGGTGTTTCGTCCGAGTCCGCGTCAGTCGGACGTGATGATCGTCGCCGGCACGCTGTGCAACAAGATGGCACCTGCGCTGCGCAAGGTGTACGACCAGATGGCCGAGCCGCGTTGGGTGATCTCGATGGGTTCGTGCGCGAACGGCGGCGGCTACTATCACTATTCGTACTCGGTGGTGCGTGGCTGTGACCGTATCGTGCCTGTCGATGTGTACGTGCCGGGCTGTCCGCCCACAGCTGAAGCGCTGGTGTACGGCGTGATCCAGTTGCAGGCGAAGATCCGCCGGACCAACACCATCGCCCGTCAATAAAAGCCCAAGCCTCCCCACAATATGGCAAGCAAACTCGAGACTCTCAAAGCGAACCTCGAGGCGGCCTTTGGCGGCCGCCTGACGAGCATCACCGAATCGATCGGTGAGCTGACCATCGTCGTGAAGGCAGGCGATTACCTCGAAGTGGTGAAGCGTCTGCGCGACGACGCGACGCTGCGTTTCGAGCAGTTGATCGACCTCTGCGGTATCGACTATCAAACCTACGGTGAAGGCGCTTACGAAGGTCCGCGTTTTGCCGCCGTCCTGCATCTGCTGTCCGTGTCGAACAACTGGCGCCTGCGCGTGCGTGTGTTCGCGCCGGACGACGAAGTGCCGCTCGTCGCGTCGGTCGTCGACATCTGGAGTTCGGCCAACTGGTACGAGCGCGAAGCGTTCGACCTGTACGGCATCGTCTTCGAAGGCCACCCGGACCTGCGCCGCATCCTGACCGATTACGGTTTCATCGGTCACCCGTTCCGCAAGGATTTCCCTGTCTCCGGTTACGTCGAAATGCGTTACGACCCGGAAGAGAAGCGCGTCGTCTATCAGCCGGTGACGATCGAGCCTCGGGAAATCACGCCGCGCGTGATCCGCGAGGATCGCTATGGCGGCCTGAAACACTAAGAGAACGCCATGGCAGAGATCAAGAACTACACGCTCAACTTCGGCCCGCAGCACCCGGCAGCGCACGGCGTGCTGCGCCTCGTGCTCGAACTCGACGGCGAAGTGATCCAGCGCGCCGATCCGCACATCGGCCTGCTGCATCGCGCGACTGAAAAGCTCGCGGAAACCAAGACTTTCATTCAGTCCGTGCCGTACATGGACCGCCTCGACTATGTGTCGATGATGGTCAACGAGCACGGCTACGTGTTGGCCATCGAAAAGCTGCTCGGCATCGATGTGCCCATCCGTGCGAAATACATCCGCGTGCTGTTCGACGAAGTCACGCGCGTGCTGAACCACCTGATGTGGATCGGTGCGCACGCGCTCGACGTCGGCGCGATGGCCGTGTTCCTCTACGCCTTCCGCGAGCGCGAAGACCTGATGGACGTGTATGAAGCGGTGTCCGGCGCACGGATGCACGCGGCGTACTATCGTCCGGGTGGTGTGTATCGCGATCTGCCGGACGCGATGCCGCAGTACAAGGCATCGAAGATCCGCAATGCGAAGGCCTTGTCGAAGATGAACGAGACCCGTCAGGGCTCGCTGCTCGACTTCATCGAAGACTTCTTCAATCGCTTCCCGAAGTGCGTCGACGAGTACGAAACGCTGCTCACCGACAACCGCATCTGGAAGCAGCGTCTGGTTGGCATCGGCGTCGTGAGTCCGGAGCGCGCGCTGCAACTGGGCATGACGGGCGCGATGCTGCGCGGTTCGGGCATCGAGTGGGATTTGCGCAAGAAGCAGCCGTACGAAGTGTACGACCAGATGGATTTCGACATTCCCGTCGGCGTGAATGGCGACTGCTACGACCGCTATCTGGTGCGCGTCGAAGAAATGCGTCAATCCACGCGGATCGCGAAACAGTGCATTGAATGGCTGCGTAAGAATCCTGGTCCTGTGATGACCGACAATCACAAGATCGCGCCGCCGTCGCGTGTGGGCATGAAGTCGAACATGGAAGAGCTGATTCACCACTTCAAGCTCTTCACGGAAGGCTTCCATGTGCCGGAAGGCGAAGCGTATGCCGCTGTCGAGCATCCGAAGGGCGAGTTCGGCATCTATCTGGTGTCGGATGGCGCGAACAAGCCGTACCGCCTCAAGATTCGCGCGCCGGGTTATGCCCATCTGTCCGCGCTCGACGAAATGGCGCGCGGCCACATGATCGCGGACGCCGTGACGATCATCGGGACACAGGACATCGTGTTCGGTGAAGTCGATCGCTAACGCGATCGTCGCAAGCGGTTTTCATCAAGGCACGCGCTCACGTAGCCGATAAAGCATGAGAAGCGGAGCGCGCGTCAAGCAAAGGAACGCCGGGTCTGTCGCAACACGCAGTGCGCGACAGGTTTTCGTTCGGTAGGAATTGAAAGAGTCGTGTCTGAAAATGATCTCAGCTGAAGGCCTGAAAGAAATCGATCGCGCGATCGCCAAGTATCCCGCCGATCAGAAACAGTCCGCCGTTATGTCGGCGTTGGCGGTCGGCCAGGAAGAGCTTGGCTGGCTGTCGCCCGAACTCATGCAGTTCGTCGCGGACTATCTCGGCATGCCGGCCGTCGCCGTGCAGGAGGTTGCGACCTTCTACACGATGTATGAGACATCGCCCGTCGGCAAATACAAGATCACGCTCTGCACGAACCTGCCGTGCCAGCTCGGTCCCGATGGCGGTTCGGACAGCGCCGCCGACTATCTGAAGCAGAAGCTCGGTATCGACTTCGGCGAAACCACCGCGGACGGCAAATTCACCCTCAAAGAGGGCGAATGCATGGGTTCGTGCGGTGATGCGCCCGTGTTGCTCGTGAACAACCATCGTATGTGCAGCTTCATGAGCCGCGAGAAGATCGACCAGCTCCTCGAGGAACTTTCGAAATGACGTCTTTACACGATCGTCACATCAAGCCGCTGATTCTCGCCGGTCTGAACGGCGATAACTGGCATCTTCAGGACTACGTCGAGCGCGGCGGCTACAAGCAGCTGCGCCGTATCCTTGAAGAAAAGATTCCGCCCGAGCAGGTGATCGCCGACGTCAAGGCTTCGGGTCTGCGTGGCCGTGGCGGTGCGGGCTTCCCGACCGGCCTGAAGTGGAGCTTCATGCCGCGCCAGTTCCCGGGGCAGAAGTACCTCGTCTGCAATTCGGACGAAGGCGAACCGGGCACGTTCAAAGACCGCGACATCCTGCGCTGGAATCCGCACTCGCTGATCGAAGGCATGATCATCGGCGCGTACGCGATGAACATCTCGGTCGGCTACAACTACATTCACGGCGAAATCTTCGAAACCTATCGACGCTTCGAAGAAGCCCTCGAAGAAGCGCGCGCAGCGGGCTTCCTCGGCGACAACATCATGGGCTCGGGCTTCTCGTTCCAGCTGCACGCGCACCACGGTTATGGCGCGTACATCTGCGGCGAAGAAACCGCGCTGCTCGAATCGCTGGAAGGCAAGAAGGGCCAACCGCGCTTCAAGCCGCCTTTCCCGGCGAGCTTCGGCGTGTACGGCAAGCCGACCACGATCAACAACACGGAAACCTTCGCAGCCGTGCCGTTCCTGCTGGCTGTCGGCCCGCAGAACTACCTCGAGATGGGCAAGCCGAACAACGGCGGCACGAAGATTTTCTCGGTGTCGGGCGACGTCGAGCGTCCGGGCAACTACGAAGTCCCGCTCGGCACGCCGTTCGCGACGCTGCTGGACCTCGCGGGCGGCATGCGCGGTGGCAAGAAGATCAAGGCCGTGATTCCTGGCGGTTCGTCGGCACCCGTGATTCCGGGCGACCTGATGATGCAGACCGACATGGACTACGACTCGATCGCGAAGCAGGGTTCGATGCTGGGTTCGGGCGCCGTCATCGTGATGGACGAGACGCGCTGCATGGTGCGCTCGCTGCTGCGCCTGTCGTACTTCTATTACGAAGAGTCGTGCGGTCAGTGTACGCCGTGCCGTGAAGGCACGGGCTGGCTGTATCGCGTCGTGCATCGTATCGAGCACGGTCTGGGCCGCAAGGAAGATCTGGATCTGCTGAACTCGGTCGCCGAGAACATCATGGGCCGCACGATCTGCGCGCTCGGTGATGCGGCAGCGATGCCGGTGCGGGGCATGCTCAAGCACTACTGGGACGAATTCGAGTATCACGTCGCCAACAAGCGTTGCGTCGTCGGCGGTCATGCCGGCGCGGCGGCGGCCACGGAAACGGTCGCCGCTTAAGAGGTCAATGCGAGGCCGATACAAGGCCGACGTGAGCCAGAGTCAAACGCGGGTGCCGCCGCTGTGTAGCGGCGAGCGGGCGAACGATTGAGCGGTAACAGGTTAAGGAAGATTGACCATCATGGTTGAACTTGAAATAGACGGCAAGAAAGTAGAGGTGGCCGAAGGCAGCATGATTATTCAGGCTGCGCATAAGGTCGATACCTACATTCCTCACTTCTGCTATCACAAGAAACTGTCGATTGCGGCCAACTGCCGGATGTGTCTCGTCGATGTCGAGAAGATGCCGAAGGCCGTGCCTGCATGCGCAACGCCGGTGTCGGCGGGCATGATCGTGCGCACGAAGTCGGAAAAGGCGGTGAAGGGTCAGCAATCCGTGATGGAATTCCTGCTGATCAACCATCCGCTCGATTGCCCGATCTGCGACCAGGGCGGCGAATGTCAGCTGCAGGATCTGGCCGTCGGTTACGGCAAGTCGTCGTCGCGTTATAGCGAAGAGAAGCGCGTCGTGTTCCACAAGAACGTCGGCCCGCTGATCTCGATGGAAGAAATGTCGCGCTGCATTCACTGCACGCGTTGCGTCCGCTTCGGCGAAGAAGTCGCCGGCGTGATGGAACTCGGCATGCTGGGCCGCGGCGAGCATTCGGAAATCACGTCGTTCGTCGGCAAGACGGTCGACTCCGAACTGTCGGGCAACATGATCGACCTGTGCCCGGTCGGCGCGCTGACCAGCAAGCCGTTCCGCTACAGCGCCCGTACGTGGGAACTGTCGCGCCGCAAGTCGGTGAGCCCGCACGATTCCGTCGGCGCGAACCTCGTGGTGCAAGTGAAGAACAACCGCGTGATGCGCGTTCTGCCGTTCGAAAACGAAGCCATCAACGAATGCTGGATTTCGGACAAGGACCGTTTCTCGTACGAAGGCCTGAACAGCCCGGAACGTCTGACGCGTCCGATGCTCAAGCAAAACGGTCAGTGGATCGAGACGGACTGGCAGACGGCGCTCGAATACGTCGTCAAGGGTCTGAAGGGCATCTCGGCTGACCATGGCGCGAACGCGATTGCCGCACTCGGCAGCGCGCACAGCACAGTCGAAGAACTGTTCCTGCTCAAGCAGGTTGCGCAAGCCGTTGGTACGCCGAACGTCGATTTCCGTCTGCGTCAGACGGATTTCTCGGCCGCTGCAAACGGAACGCCGTGGCTCGGTACGTCGATCGCCAACCTGTCGATGCTCGACAGCGCGCTCGTGATCGGCTCGTCGCTGCGCCGCGACCATCCGCTGTTCGCAGCACGTCTGCGCCAGGCCGCGAAGGGCGGCGCAAAGATCACGCTGCTGCAGGCGACGCGCGACGACGCGCTGATCCCGCAAGCTGCACGCATCGCTGCTGCGCCGTCGGCGTGGTTGAACGAACTGGCGGGCATCGCTGCTGCCGTGTCGGAAGCGAAGGGCGTGGCGCTGCCGGAGGCCTTCGCAGGCGCGACGGCAACGGATGCCGCAAAGAAGACGGCCGCTGCACTTGGCGCCGGTGAAACGCGCGTCGTGCTGCTCGGTAACGGCGCGGTCCAGCATCCGGAGTTCGCGCGTATCCACGCAGCGGCTCAATGGATCGCCGAATCGACGGGCGCTACGCTCGGCTTCCTGACGGAAGCGGCGAACACGGTCGGTGCGCATCTCGTCGGCGCATTGCCGGGCGAGGGTGGCCTGAATGCTCGCGAAGTCTTCGAACAGCCGCGCAAGGGCTACGTGCTGCTGAACCTCGAACCGGAATTCGATACGGCCAACCCGGCGCAGGCGCTTGCCGCGCTGAACCAGGCGGAAATGGTCGTCGTGATGTCGCCGTTCCAGACGGGCGCCGAATACGCGGACGTCCTGCTGCCGATCGCGCCGTACACGGAAACGGCCGGCACCTTCGTCAACGCAGAAGGCACGGTGCAGATGTTCAACGGCGTCGTGCGTCCGCTCGGCGATGCGCGTCCCGCATGGAAGGTGCTGCGCGTGCTGGGCAACCTGCTCGGCGCGTCGGGCTTCGACTACGATACAGCGGAGCAGGTGCGCGCCGTGGCACTGGGCGATGGCGACCTCACGCCGCGCCTGTCGAACAAGACGTCGGCAAGCGTCGCGCGCAGCAACGGCGCGAAGGCCGCGGAAGGCACGTTCGAGCGCATCGCTGACGTGCCGATCTACCACGCCGATCAGCTCGTACGACGTGCGGAATCGCTGCATCTGACGGCAGCCGCGCGTGCCGCCAACTCGGTGGGGTTGCCTGCCGCGCTGTTCGACAAGCTGGGTTTGAAGGAAGGCGACGCCGTGCGCGTTCGTCAGGGCGATCGCTCGGTGCAGATACCCGCCGTGCGTGATGCGAATCTTGCGGAGACGGTCGTCCGCGTGTCGGCGGCTACGCCTGCCGGTGCAGCGCTGGGCAGCCTGTTCGGTGAACTGGTGGTGGAGAAGGCGTAAATGACCTTGTTCGAATCGATCAACGCGGGCGGCACCGAGATTCTCGGCGTGGCATGGCCCACGGTGTGGGCGCTGGTGCGCATCCTGGTGGTGGCCGTCGCGATCCTGCTGTGCGTGGCTTACCTGATCCTGTGGGAACGTAAGCTGATCGGCTGGATGCACGTGCGTCTCGGGCCGAACCGTGTCGGCCCCGCCGGTCTGCTGCAACCGATCGCCGACGTGCTGAAGCTGCTGCTGAAGGAAGTCATTCAGCCGACCCAGGCTAGCCGCTGGATCTACCTGATCGCCCCGGTGATGGTGGTGGTCCCTGCGTTCGCGGTGTGGGCGGTGATTCCGTTCCAGGCAGGCGCCGTGCTCGGCGACATCAACGCCGGTCTGCTGTACGCCATCGCGATTTCGTCGATCGGCGTGTACGGTGTGATTCTGGCCGGCTGGGCGTCGAACTCGAAGTACGCCTTCCTCGGCGCGATGCGCGCGGCGGCGCAGATGGTGTCGTATGAAATCTCGATGGGCTTCGCGCTCGTCGTCGTGCTGATGACGGCGGGCTCGCTGAACCTGTCGGACATCGTCGGCTCGCAGATGCGTGGCATCTTCGCCAGCCACGGCGTGACTTTCCTGTCGTGGAACTGGCTGCCGCTGCTGCCGGCCTTCGTCGTGTACTTCGTGTCGGGCATCGCCGAAACGAACCGCCACCCGTTCGACGTGGTGGAGGGCGAGTCGGAAATCGTTGCCGGCCACATGATCGATTACTCGGGCATGGCGTTCGCGCTGTTCTTCCTCGCCGAGTACATCAACATGATCGTGATCTCGGCGTTGGCCTCGGTCATGTTCCTGGGCGGCTGGAGCGCACCGTTCGAATTCCTGTCGTTCATCCCCGGCATTTTCTGGCTGGTCCTGAAAGTCTTCTTCCTGCTGTCGGTATTCATCTGGGTGCGCGCGACGTTCCCGCGTTACCGCTATGACCAGATCATGCGTCTGGGCTGGAAGGTGTTCCTGCCTGTCACCGTGATCTGGGTCGTGGTGGTCGGCTTCTGGATCATGTCGCCGTTGAATATCTGGAACTAAAGGGCGGACGAACCATGACCGCAATCCAAAACTTCTTCAAGACCTTCTTTCTGACCGAGCTGCTCAAGGGCCTCGCGCTGACGGGACGTTACACGTTCCAGCGCAAGATCACTGTGCAGTTCCCGGAAGAGAAGACCCCGATCTCGCCGCGTTTCCGTGGCCTGCACGCGCTGCGCCGCTACGAAAACGGCGAAGAGCGCTGCATCGCGTGCAAGCTGTGCGAAGCAGTGTGCCCGGCGCTCGCGATCACGATCGAATCGGAAACGCGCGCGGACAACACGCGCCGCACGACGCGCTACGACATCGACCTGACCAAGTGCATTTTCTGCGGCTTCTGCGAAGAAAGCTGCCCGGTCGATTCGATCGTCGAAACACACATCCTTGAGTATCACGGCGAAAAGCGCGGCGATCTGTACTTCACGAAGGACATGTTGCTGGCAGTCGGCGACCGTTACGAAACGGAAATCGCTGCAAACAAGGCAGCCGACGCACCCTATCGTTGATAGGTTGAAACAGCAGTTCGACGGCGCGCGGTCCGGCAGGCACAAGACCGCGCGACGCTGCCAGACCGCTCTGGCGCCGCGTCACGCAATACAGGCAGAAGACGACGCGCGCCAAAGCACCAAGCCTGACGATGGCCTAACGATGAATCGGTAATCATGGACTTCACGACCGTACTGTTCTACATCTTCGCGCTACTCCTGACGGTGTCAGGGCTGAAGGTGATCACTTCGCGCAACCCGGTGGCGTCCGCGTTGTTCCTCGTGCTCGCGTTCTTCAACGCGGCCGCGATCTGGATGCTGCTGCAGGCGGAATTCCTCGCGATCCTGCTGGTGCTGGTGTACGTCGGCGCGGTGATGGTGCTGTTCCTGTTCGTCGTGATGATGCTGGACATCAATCTCGACGTGCTGCGGCGTGACTTCAAACGCTTCGTACCGATGGCGACCGTGGTGGGCGCGATCATCGTGATCGAGACGGCGCTGATTCTCTGGCACGGCTACGGCGCGACGGTTCAACCCGTGCGCGACACGACGGCTGCTGTCGCAGGCGCTGCCGACTGGTCGAACACGCGCCTGATCGGCAAGGTCATTTACACCGACTACATCTTCGCGTTCGAAGTGGCCGGCCTCGTGCTGCTGGTCGCGATCATCGCGGCGATTGCGCTGACCACGCGTCACGGCAAGGACAGCAAGCGCCAGCGCGTGTCGGATCAGGTGAAGGTGCGCGCCCAGGACCGCGTGCGCGTGGTCAAGATGGCAGCGGAAAAGGAAAGTCCGGCTGAACCTGAAATTGTTGCTGGCGACGCTGGCGCCGGCAAGAACAGCTGAGCTCAGGAGGAGAAAAATATGTTGTCCCTTGCCCATTACCTCGTGCTCGGCGCGATCCTGTTCGCGATCAGCATCGTTGGCATTTTCCTGAACCGTCGCAACGTCATCATCATCCTGATGGCAATCGAACTGATGCTGCTGGCGGTCAACACGAACTTCGTCGCGTTCTCGCATTATCTCGGCGATGTGCATGGCCAGATCTTCGTTTTCTTCGTGCTGACGGTTGCGGCAGCGGAAGCGGCGATCGGTCTTGCAATTCTGGTGACCCTGTTCCGTAGCCTCGACACGATCAATGTCGAGGATCTCGATCAGCTCAAAGGTTAACTTCAGGCACAGGCTGTTATGTCAACGACACTCAATGAAAACCTGTTGCTGGCGGTAGCGCTTGCACCGCTGGCCGGCTCGCTGATTGCGGGGCTCTTCGGCAAGACGGTGGGACGTGCCGGTGCGCACTCGGTCACGATTCTCGGCGTCGCGATTTCGTTCGTGCTTTCGTGCATCGTGTTTCTCGATGTGCTCCACGGCGCGAGCTTCAACGCGACCGTGTACGAATGGATGACGGTCGGCAAGGTGAAGTTCGAAGTCGGCTTCCTCGTCGACACGCTTACGGCGATGATGATGTGCGTGGTGACCTTCGTGTCGCTGATGGTACACGTCTACACGATCGGCTACATGGCCGACGAGGAAACAGGCTACGAGCGCTTCTTCTCGTACATCTCGCTGTTCACGTTCTCGATGCTGATGCTCGTGATGAGCAACAACTTCTTGCAGCTGTTCTTCGGCTGGGAAGCGGTGGGTCTCGTGTCGTACCTGCTGATCGGCTTCTACTTCAAGCGTGAAAGCGCGATCTACGCGAACATGAAGGCGTTCATCGTCAACCGCGTGGGCGACTTCGGCTTCATTCTCGGCATCGGTCTGATCCTCGCGTATGGCGGCTCGATGAACTACGGCGACGTGTTCGCGAAGAGCCATGAGCTGGCCTCGCTGAGCTTCCCGGGCACCGACTGGGGCCTGCTGACCGTCGCGTGTATTTGCCTCTTCATCGGCGCGATGGGTAAGTCCGCGCAGTTCCCGCTGCACGTGTGGCTGCCCGACTCGATGGAAGGCCCGACGCCGATCTCCGCACTGATTCACGCGGCAACCATGGTGACGGCCGGTATCTTCATGGTGACGCGTATGTCGCCGCTGTTCGAACTGTCGGACTCGGCACTGTCGTTCATCACGGTGATCGGCGCGATCACGGCGCTGTTCATGGGTTTCCTCGGCGTCGTGCAGAACGACATCAAGCGCGTCGTCGCTTACTCGACGCTGTCGCAGCTCGGCTACATGACGGTTGCGCTCGGCGTGTCGGCTTACCCCGTCGCCGTGTTCCACCTGATGACGCACGCGTTCTTCAAGGCGCTGCTGTTCCTCGGCGCGGGTTCCGTGATCATCGGCATGCACCATGATCAGGACATGCGCAACATGGGCGGTCTGCGCAAGTACATGCCCATCACATGGATCACGTCGCTGGTTGGTTCGCTCGCGCTGATCGGTACGCCTTTCTTCTCGGGCTTCTACTCGAAAGATTCGATCATCGACGCGGTGAAGCTTTCGCATCTGCCGGGTTCGGGCTTCGCGTACTTCGCGGTCGTCGCGAGCGTGTTCGTCACGGCGCTGTACTCGTTCCGTATGTACTTCATGGTGTTCCACGGAGAAGAGCGCTTCCGCGGTCCGAAGCATCCTGATTCGCCGCTGGGTGCGGAAGCAACGGCGCACGGCCACGGCCATCACGACGATCACGGCCACGGTCATGACGACCATCACGCTCACGAACCGCACGAAACGCCGTGGGTCGTCTGGCTGCCGCTGGTGCTGCTCGCCATTCCGTCTATCGTGATCGGCGCGATCGCAATCGGCCCGATGCTGTACGGCGATTTCTTCCAGCACGGCGTGGCGTTCGAGAAGGTGATCTTCATCGGCGAAAACCATCCGGCGCTGCACGAGATGGCGGAAGAATTCCAGGGCTGGGCCTCGATGGGTCTGCACGCCGCGTCGGGCTTGCCCGTGTGGCTGGCGCTGGCTGGGGTAGTGGTCTCGTGGTTCCTGTACCTGAAGCGTCCGGATCTCCCCGCCGTCATCAAGCGTGGTTTCGGTCCGATCTACACGCTGCTGGATAACAAGTACTACATGGACAAGATCAACGAAGTCGTGTTCGCACGCGGCGCAGTGGCCATCGGCCGTGGGCTGTGGAAGGAAGGCGACATCGTGGTCATCGACGGTATTGTCAACGGGAGCGCGCGCTTTATCGGCTGGTTTGCGAGCGTGATCCGTTTCCTGCAATCGGGTTACATCTACCACTACGCATTCGCCATGATCATCGGCATGCTGGGGCTCCTGACCCTGTTTGTAACGCTCGGCGGCAAATAAAAAACAGGCTGGAGACATTTCTCATGCACACGACGTTTCCGATTCTGAGTATCGCGATCTGGATGCCGATTATTTTCGGCCTGGTGGTTCTGGCCATCGGTTCAGATCGCAATCCCGGTCCGGCGCGATGGATTGCGCTGATCGGGTCGGTGTTGAGTTTCATCGTGACGATCCCGTTGATGACGGATTTCGACACGAGTACGGCAGCATTGCAGTTCGAAGAAAAGGCTAACTGGATCGAGCGCTTCAACATCACGTACCACCTCGGCATCGACGGTATTGCGATGTGGTTCGTCGTGTTGACGGCGCTGATCACGGTGATCGTCGTGATCGCAGCATGGGAAGTGATCACGAAGAACGTCGCGCAGTATCTGGCATCGTTCCTGATCCTGTCGGGCATCATGGTCGGCGTGTTCTCGTCGGCCGACGGCATGCTGTTCTACGTGTTCTTCGAAGCGACGCTGATCCCGATGTACATCATCATCGGCGTGTGGGGCGGGGCGAACCGCGTGTACGCGGCGTTCAAGTTCTTCCTGTACACGCTGATGGGCTCGCTGCTGATGCTGGTCGGCCTGTTGTATCTGTACACGCAGACGGGCACGTTCGATCTGGCAACGTGGCACGCCGCGAAGCTGTCGATGACGCCGCAGGTGCTGCTGTTCATCGCGTTCTTCCTCGCGTTCGCCGTCAAGGTGCCGATGTGGCCTGTCCACACGTGGTTGCCGGACGCGCACGTGGAAGCGCCGACGGGCGGCTCGGTCGTGCTGGCCGCGATCATGCTGAAGCTCGGCGCATACGGTTTCCTGCGCTTCTCGCTGCCTATCGCGCCGGATGCGAGCCACTTGCTCGCGCCCGTCGTCATCACGCTGTCGCTGATCGCCGTCGTCTATATCGGTCTCGTCGCGATGGTGCAGGCCGACATGAAGAAGCTGGTTGCGTACTCGTCGATCGCGCACATGGGCTTCGTCACGCTCGGCTTCTTCATCTTCAACCAACTCGGTACGGAAGGCGCGATCGTGCAGATGATCTCGCACGGCTTCGTGTCGGGCGCGATGTTCCTTTGCATCGGTGTGCTGTATGACCGCATGCACTCGCGTCAGATCGCCGACTACGGCGGCGTCGTCAACACGATGCCGAAGTTCGCGGCGCTCGTGATGCTGTTCTCGATGGCGAACTGCGGCCTGCCGGGCACCTCCGGCTTCGTCGGCGAGTTCATGGTGATTCTGGCCGCTGTCCAGTACAACTTCTGGATCGCGTTCGGTGCGGCCGTCACGCTGATTCTCGGCGCGGCCTATACGTTGTGGATGTACAAGCGCGTGTACTTCGGCGCGGTGGTGAACGATCACGTGAAGAACCTCGTCGACATCAATCGCCGCGAGTTCTTCATGTTGGGCGTGCTCGCCGCGTTGACGCTGTACATGGGCATCTACCCGAAGCCCTTTACCGAAGTAATGCACGTGTCGGTGGAGAACCTTCTGTCCCACGTTGCGCAGTCGAAGCTGCCGCTGTCGCAGTAATGCGAAGCGGAGGAATTTAAAGATCATGCAAAACGCACCTATGACCGCCCTGTTACCCGACGCGCTAGTGATGACCGCTATCGTCGTTGCGTGGCTTATCGACACGTTCGTTGGCCCGAACAGCCGCCGCACGACGTATTTCATCGCGCTGATTTCCACGGTCGTGGCAGGCATCTGGTTCGCCATCGATGCCTTCTCGGGCACCGGGCCGCAATACTACTTCTCGCGCATGTACGTGGTGGACCCGTTCGCCAACGTGATGAAGGCGGTGGTGTCGCTGGGCTACGCGGTGTCGATCGTCTACTCGCGCAAGTATCTGGAAGATCGCGGCCTGTATGAGGGCAACTTCTTCCTGCTCGGCATGTTCTCGCTGCTCGGCCAGCTGGTGATGATCTCCGGCAACAACTTCCTGACGCTGTACCTCGGTCTGGAACTGATGTCGCTGTCGCTGTACGCCGTGATCGCGCTGCGCCGCGAACACGCGCCGTCGAACGAAGCCGCGATGAAGTACTACGTGCTGGGCGCGCTGGCTTCGGGTTTCCTGCTGTACGGCATCTCGATGCTCTACGGCGCGACGGGTTCGCTCGAACTGAACGAAGTGCTGAAGGCCGTGGCTTCCGGTCACATCAATGATGTCGTGCTGCTGTTCGGCGTGATCTTCATCGTCGCGGGTATCGCGTTCAAGATGGGCGCCGTGCCGTTCCACATGTGGGTGCCGGACGTCTATCAAGGCGCGCCGACTGCGATGACGATGCTCGTCGGCGGCGGTCCGAAGGTTGCCGCATTTGCATGGGGCCTGCGCTTCCTGGTGATGGGTCTGCTGCCGCTCGCCGTCGACTGGCAGGAAATGCTCGTCATTCTGGCCGCGCTGTCGATGATCGTCGGCAACATCACGGGTATCGTCCAGCGCAACATCAAGCGGATGCTGGCGTACTCGGCGATCTCGAACATGGGCTTCGTGCTGCTCGGCCTGCTGGCGGGCGTCGTGGACGGCAAGACGGGCGCAGCAGCAAGCGCGTACGGCTCGGCGATGTTCTACAGCATCGTCTATCTGCTGACGACGCTCGGCTCGTTCGGTGTGGTCATGCTGCTTGCACGCCGCGACTTCGAAGCTGAAACGCTCGACGACTTCAAGGGTCTCAACCAGCGCAGCCCGGTGTTCGCATTCGTGATGATGGTGCTGATGTTCTCGCTCGCCGGCATTCCGCCGACGGTCGGCTTCTACGCGAAGCTAGCCGTGCTCGAAGCGACGATGAACGCAGGCCTCACGTGGCTCGCGGTGCTCGCGGTGATCACGTCGCTGTTCGGCGCGTTCTACTACCTGCGCATCGTCAAGCTGATGTACTTCGACGACGCTGTCGACACGACGCCGATCGCAGGCGATACCTGCAAGCGCGCGCTGCTCGCGCTCAACGGCGTGGCCGTGCTGGTGCTCGGCATCGTTCCGGGCCCGCTGATGTCGCTCTGCCTGAACGCGATTACGCATACTCTGCCGCTGTAATGTCGGCAGCGGGGTGGTTCATCGTGCTGTTGGCGCTCGTCGGCGCCAACCTGCCGTTCCTGAATCAGCGGCTGTTCGGTGTCATGCCGCTGAAGGCCACGAAGAAAAGCGCGTGGCTCAGGCTCGGCGAACTGATCGTGCTGTATTTCATCGTCGGCGCGCTCGGCTTCATGCTCGAAGCGCGCGCCGGCAACCGCTTCGATCAAGGCTGGCAGTTCTACGCGGTCACGTTCAGCCTGTTCGTCGTGCTCGCCTTCCCGGGCTTCACGTTTCAATATCTCGTCAAACGGCGCTGACGGTTCCGGCCGTCGCGCTTCTTGCCGCAAAGAGGTCGCACATGGCAGAACTCCCCGATCACGACACCGCACTCAAAGAAACCTGCATCAAGAGCGAAGTCGCCTATCAAGGGCCGTTCATGACGGTCAAATGCGATACCGTGCGCTTGCCCGACGGCAAGCAGGCGACGCGCGAATACGTGCAACATCCCGGCGCCGTGATGGTGATCCCGCTGTTCGACGACGGCCGCGTGCTGATGGAAAGCCAGTACCGGTACGCGATGGGCAAGGTGATGTACGAGTATCCGGCTGGCAAGCTCGATCCGAACGAAGATCCGCTGGCGTGCGCCAAGCGCGAGCTGCTCGAAGAAACCGGCTACACGGCGCGCGAATACATCTATCTGACGCGCGTTCACCCCATCATTTCGTACTCGACGGAATTCATCGACATCTACGTCGCGCGTGGTCTGACGGCGGGCGAGCGCAAGCTCGACGACGGCGAGTTCCTGGAGACGTTCATCGCGAAGGTGTCGGATGTGTCGGAATGGGTGCGCACGGGGCAGTTGAGCGACGTGAAGACGATCATCGGCACGTTCTGGCTGGAAAAGCTGCTGTCGGGCGCGTGGCCGGAGAATGCACCAGAAGCGGACTGACGCTCGCGGGACGCCGCATCCAACGAAAACGGCAGCCTTGCGCTGCCGTTTTTCATTTCCGGCATTCGTCATACACAGCCATTCGAGCGTCGGCGCATCCCGCGCCAACGCGCTAGAATGGCTGATTCTCGTTCGCCACCGCGCCGTCCAGGCGGTAAAAAAAGCAAAAGCATTTAGCGAACGACCGTTCACAAATTTCTATTTTGCGCTAAACTCATACGCAAGCCCTGATTCCACATGAAGGTCCTCGATCTACAGTGCCCGCACGATCATCGGTTCGAAGGCTGGTTCGCTTCGGCCGATGACTTCGAATCGCAGTTGTCCCGCAAGCTGGTCGCATGTCCCATCTGCGGGGCGACGGAAGTGAGCCGTTTGCCGTCGGCGCCGCGCCTGAATCTGTCGGGTGCGACGAGCGCGTCGAACGCGTCGAAGGAAAAAGCGGCGGCGGACGCTGGCGAGCTGCAGGCGCACGTGATGCGCGCGCTGCGCGAGGTGCTGGAAAAGACCGAGAACGTGGGCGACCGCTTTGCCGAGGAAGCACGGCGCATTCACTACAACGAAGCGCCTGCTCGCAGTATCCGGGGCGTCACGACGCCTGAGGATGCGCGAGCCCTCGTCGAAGAAGGCATCGATGTGATGCCGCTGCCTGTACCCGCCGCACTGAAAGAGCCGCTGCAATAACCATTGCTTGCAGTGCTCCTGGCGGCGCTAGGCCGCGGCCAGGAGACACTGCGCATGGACCTGAATTATTCCCCCGCCGACGACGCATTTCGCGCCGACATCCGCGCCTGGCTCGAAGCGAATCTGCCTGACGAGCTGCGCGACAAAGTTCTCAATCACAAGCGCCTGAATCGCGATGACTTCGCGAGCTGGCACAAGCTGCTCGGCCAACGCGGCTGGTCGGCGCCTGCATGGCCTGCCGAATATGGCGGCCCGGACTGGAACGCGACGCAGCGCCATATCTGGGACGAGGAGTGCGCCCAGCTCGGCGCGCCGACGGTGCTGCCGTTTGGTGTATCGATGGTCGCGCCCGTGCTGATGAAGTACGGCAGCGAAGCGCAAAAGCGCCACTACTTGCCGCGTATTCTCGACGGCACCGACTGGTGGTGCCAGGGCTATTCGGAGCCGGGTTCGGGCTCCGATCTGGCATCGCTGCGCACGCGCGCCGAGCGGGTCGGCGATCATTACGTCGTCAACGGCCAGAAGACCTGGACGACGCTCGGCCAGCACGCCGACATGATGTTCTGCCTTGTGCGTACCGACAGCGGCGCGAAAAAGCAGGAGGGCATTTCCTTCCTGCTGATCGACATGAAGACGCCGGGCATCACCGTGCGCCCCATCATCACGCTCGACGAAGATCACGAAGTCAACGAAGTGTTCTTCGAAGACGTAAAGGTCCCCGTCGAAAACCTCGTCGGCGACGAGAACCGCGGCTGGACTTATGCGAAATATCTGCTCGGCCACGAGCGGACGGGTATCGCGCGCGTCGGGCAGTCGAAACGCGAACTCGCGTTCCTCAAGCGCATCGCGCTGAATCAGAAGAAGAACGGCAAGCCCTTGCTGCTCGATCCGCTGTTCGCCGCAAAGGTCGCGAGCCTCGAAATCGAATTGATGGCGCTCGAAGTGACGGTGCATCGCGTGGTCGCGAATGAAGCGGGCGGACGCGGGCCGGGGCCGGAGGCGTCGATGTTGAAGATCAAGGGCACGGAAGTGCAGCAGGGTTTGACGGAGCTGATGTTCGAAGCCGTCGGGCCGCTCGCCGCGCCGTTCGACGTGCCGTTCCTCGAAGGCGAACGCGCGCACAGCATCGCGGGCGACGACGATGCCGCGCCGCTTGCCGCGTACTACTTCAACTACCGCAAGACATCGATCTACGGTGGCTCGAACGAAATTCAAAAGAACATCATCGCGCAGATGATTCTCGGACTGTGAGGAGCGGCGCATGAACTTCAATTTCACCGACGAACAACAGCAATTCGCGGACGCGCTGCGCCGTTATCTCGACAAGCAGTACGGCTTCGAGGCGCGACAGGCGATCGTGCGAACGGAAGCGGGCGTATCGGACGAGCATTGGTCGGCGTTTGCCGAGCTGGGCCTGACCGCGTTGCCCGTGCCTGAAGCGCAAGGCGGCTTCGACGGCGGTGCGGTCGATATGCTGGTTGTGATGCAGGAACTGGGGCGCGCGATTGTCGTCGAGCCGTACTGGTCGACGGCTGTCGGTATCGAGGCGCTGCGGCTGTCCGGCACGGCTGACAGCGAGGATGCCGCGTTGCTCGAACGTGCGGCGCAAGGCGAGAGTAAGCTCGCCGTCGCCTTCCATGAGCCCCACGCGCGCTACGATCTTTTTTCGATCGACACGACGGCGACGCGCGAGGGCAACGGTTACGCGCTGAGCGGCACGAAATCGGTTGTGCAGCATGGCGCGCAGGCCGATCACTGGATCGTTCCCGCGCGGCTCGATGGCGAGATTGCGCTGTTCGTCGTTGCGCGCGACGCGGCGAACACGCAGGTCACCGACTATCGGACGATCGACGGCCAGCGCGCCGCGACGCTTACGTTCAACGCAACGCCGGCGCGCAAGCTGAACGGCAGGCACGCGGGCGCGGCCGCGCTGGAGCACATCGCAGATTACGGTGTCGTGTTGCTGTGCGCGGAGGCGATCGGCGCGCTCGACGCGCTGAATCACGCAACCGTCGAATACACGAAGACGCGCCAGCAGTTCGGCGTGCCGATTGCGCGCTTTCAGGCGCTGCAGCACCGGATGGTCGAGATGCTCATCCACACCGAGCAGGCGCGCTCGGCGACGTATCTCGCCGCCGTGCGATACGGCAGCGACGATGTCGACGAGCGTCGCCGCGCGGTATCGGCGGCAAAAGTGCGCGTGGGGCAAGCGGCGCGCTTCGTCGGACAGCAGGCGGTGCAACTGCACGGCGGCATGGGTGTGACCAACGAGGTCGCGGCCGCGCATCTGTTCAAGCGTCTCGCTATCATCGAAACCACGCTCGGCGACGTCGATCATCATCTGGCGCGCTTTGCCGCGCTGCCGGGCTTCGCAACGGCCGACGCATGAGCGCCGCCGCCAACACATGCAAACGAGGTGAAAGATGGGTTTGAGCTACGAGGACATGGAAGTCGGCAAGTCGTATGAAGTCGGCTCGCACACGTTCACGCGCGACGAGATCGTCCGGTTCGCGGAGCAGTTCGATCCGCAGCCGTTTCACGTCAGCGATACGGGCGCTGCCGCATCGCCGTACGGCACGCTGATCGCGAGCGGCTGGCACACGTGCTCGGTGATGATGGGCATGCTGGTGCGCAACGTGCTGGCGGGCTCGACATCGATGGGCTCGCCTGGCATCGACGATTTGCGCTGGCTCAAGCCGGTGCGCGTCGGCGACACGATCCGGATGATGAACAGCGTGCTCGACAAGCGCGTGTCGGCGAGCAAGCCGGATCGTGGCATCGTGTCGACGGAGTGGCAGGGTTTCAATCAGGACGGTGAACTGGTGATTACCGTGCGCTCGAAGGCGATCTTCGGGCTGCGCAATCCCGGAGCGGCCGCATGACGCCCGAGCTGACGCTCGCTTCGGCCGACGACGTGCGCGCGCTCGTTGGCCAGTCGCCGCGCATGAGCGCGTGGGTCGAGGTCGATCAGGCGAGCGTCGATCGTTTTGCGGTGGCGACGGGCGATCATCAATGGATTCACGTCGATCCCGAACGCGCGAAGCGCGAGTCGCCGTTCGGCGGACCCATTGCGCATGGTTTTCTGACGCTGTCGCTGATCCCCGCGTTGCTCGTCGATACGTTTCGTTTTGAGCAACGCATGGGTGTCAACTACGGGCTCAACCGTGTGCGCTTCACGGCGCCCGTGCCTGTCGGGTCACAGTTGCGCGCGAGCTTCGTTGTCGCGAGCGTGACGAATGTCGAAGAGGGCGGCGTGCAGATCGCGTGGAATGTGACGCTCGAGCGGCAGGGCAGCGAGCGTCCCGTGTGCATTGCGGAGTTCATCACGCGGCACTATTTCTAGTTGCATCCGCCAGCGTCGCGCGATGCTCAGTGCTTGGCGTACTGCGTCGCGCCGAACAGTATTTCCTTCGCTTTTTCGTCCATCAGCGGCACGCGCGCCGACGCGAGCACTTCGACGCCGCGTTGCACGGCGGGACGGGCGGCGATATCTTCATGCCAGCGCTTCACGTTCGGGAACTCGTCGATTTGCAGGCCCTGGTTTTGCCATGAACGCGTCCACGGGAACGTGGCGATATCGGCGATGGTGTAGTCGTCGCCTGCCAGATAGCGCGTCTTGCCGAGCTTGGTGTCCATTACGCCGTACAGGCGTTTTGTTTCGTTCGTGTAGCGGTTGATCGCGTATTCGATCGGTTGCGGCGCGTAGACGCGGAAGTGGTGTGTCTGACCGAGCATCGGGCCGATGCCGCCCATCTGGAACATCAGCCATTGCAGGGTTTCGTAGCGGGCCGCTGGGTCTGTCGGCAAGAACTTTCCGCTTTTTTCGGCCAGGTAGATCAGGATTGCGCCGGATTCGAATAGTGAGAATGGCTTGCCGTCCGGGCGCTTCGGGCCGTCGCTGTCGACTATGGCGGGGATTTTGTTGTTCGGGCTGATTGCCAGGAATTCTTGCGTGAATTGATCGCCTGCGCCGATGTTGATCGGGTGGGCCTTGTATTCGAGGTTCGTCTCCTCGAGCATGATGTGGATCTTGTGGCCGTTGGGTGTTGCCCAGCTGTAGATGTCGATCATTGAATGCTCCGGGTGGGTTGTTTTGTCTGCGACGCTGGGTGGTCCGCTTTGCTTTGCGCTGGCATCCGCGTTACGGTGTTTATGCTTTCGCTGGCATCCGCGATTTGTTATCTAGCTTCACGCGTCGCCCCTGTGCGGGGCGGCACCTACTTTTCTTTGCCGCCGCAAAGAAAAGTAGGCAAAAGAAAGCGGCTCACCCCGCCAGTTCTTGTGTTTGCCTGAGGGCCCCCAACCGGTCCCACACCTCACACGGCAACCTACTTGTTCGCGTTCGTTACCAACGCTCTAATCCAGCGCATCACCCACTTCACGCATCCGCGTTGCAGCATACCGTGCCAGATAGTCCACGGCCGCCCAGGTGGCAAACTGTGTGTAGGCCGTAGTGCCTCACACGCATCACTCCAGACCAATAGCGCACGCGTTCCACCCTGTAAGAGCGCCAAGCTATACGACGCGACAACCTACACACAGTTTGCCACCTGGGCGGCACATACCATTCGCTGCCGCTTGCCCGCGCAAATGCATTCGAAGCGGGTGAGGCGTTTATACAAAGCGTTGGCAACATGCGCCAACAGAGCCGTTGCCGTGTGAAGCGTAAGACCCTGTGGGGGCCCTCACGCAAACACAAGAATTAGCGGTGTTAGCCGCTTTCTTTTGCCTACTTTTCTTTGCGGCGGCAAAGAAAAGTAGGTGCCGCCCCGCACAGGGGCGACGCTTGAAGCTAGATAACGCATCGCGGATGCCAGCGCAAACACGAACAAACCAAACCGCACCACCCACCGCCGCAGACACAAAAAAATTACACCACAGATCCCCAAACCCCGCTGCCGCGCCGCCACCGCATCACTCCGAATACCGCCCAAGCTCAATCTTGGCAATAGCATTCCGATGCACCTCATCTGGCCCATCAGCAAACCGCAACCACCGCGCGGTGGTATAGGCATAAGCCAGAGGAAAATCATCACACATCCCAGCCGCGCCATGCGCCTGAATGGCCCAGTCAATCACCTGACACGCCATGTTGGGCGCAACAACCTTGATCATCGCGATCTCACCGCGCGCGCCCTTATTCCCGACGGTATCCATCATGTAAGCCGTCTTCAACGTCAGCAACCGAGCCTGCTCGATCAGACACCGCGCCTCGGCAATCCGCTCCTGCGTGACCGTCTGCGCCGCAATCGGCTTGCCAAACGCCACGCGCTGCAACGTGCGCCTGCACATCAACTCAAGCGCCCGCTCAGCAAGCCCAATCAACCGCATGCAATGATGAATCCGCCCCGGCCCGAGCCGCCCCTGCGCAATCTCAAACCCGCGACCTTCGCCAAGCAACATGTTCACGGCAGGCACGCGCACGTTATCGAGCGTAATCTCCATATGCCCGTGCGGCGCATCGTCATAACCGAACACGCTAAGCGGTCGATGCACCGTGATACCCGTCGCGTCAGCAGGCACAAGAATCATCGATTGCTGCGCGTGACGCGGCGCGTCCGGATCCGTCTTGCCCATCACGATGAAGAGCTTGCAGCGCGGATCGCCCGCACCCGACGACCACCACTTGTGCCCATTGATCACATACGCGTCGCCGTCGCGCACGATGCTCGTCTGAATATTGGTCGCATCCGATGACGCCACCTCCGGCTCGGTCATCAAAAACGCCGAACGGATCTGGCCTTGCAGCAGCGGCTCCAGCCATTCGCGCCGGTTCTCCTCGTTGCCGTATCGCTCGATCGTCTCCATGTTGCCGGTGTCGGGCGCATTGCAGTTGAACACCTCGGGCGACCACGGCACACGGCCCATGATCTCGCACAGCGGCGCGTATTCGAGGTTCGTCAGACCCGCGCCGCGCTCGGAATCGGGCAGAAACAGATTCCATAAGCCGGCATCGCGCGCTTGCTGCTTCAGTGCCTCGATCAGTTCCGTCGGCACCCACGCGTTGCCCGCCTGGCGGTTGCGAGCGACTTCGGCGGCGTAGGCCTGTTCGTTCGGATAGATGTGCTCGTCGAAGAATGCGAGCAGCTTGTCGCGCAATGCCTGAACCTTCGGGGTGTAGTCGAAATTCATCTTGCCCTCGTGGATGTCGTTGAATCCGGTCTACAGATTGAGTGCGTGGTGCCGCATGCACGTCACTCAGCGCACCTTCTGCGCGTAGCGCCACGCGAGTTCGGCCATCGGTCTCGCGCGCCGTCCCGCGTCCGCGGCCTGTTCGCTCGCTGCCGTGCCGTCGACTACGCGCTTCATGATTCCCTGCAAGATCGCCGCGATGCGGAACATGTTGTACGCGAGGTAGAAGTTCCAGTCGCCGGAAATCGTCAGGCCAGTGCGCTCGCAATAGCGTTGCACGTACCGTGCCTCGTCGGGAATGCCGAGCGCGGCCCAGTCGAGTCCAGCGATGCCGCGAAACTGCGCGGGATCGACATGCCACGCCATGCAGTGATACGCGAAGTCGGCGAGAGGATCGCCGAGCGTCGACAGTTCCCAGTCGAGCACGGCCAGCACGCGCGGTTCGTGTGGATGAAAGATCAGATTGTCGAGCCGGTAGTCGCCATGCACGACGGACGCGCGCTCGCCCGTTCCGGCGGGCATATGTTGTGGCAGCCATTCGATCAGGCGATGCATCGCGTCGATCGGTTCCGTTTCCGACGCCTGATACTGCTTGCTCCATCGGCCGATCTGGCGCGCGAAGTAGTTGCCGGGCTTGCCGTAGTCCGCAAGTCCAACCTTGTCGACATCGACGCTATGCAACGCGGCGATCACGCGGTTCATCTCGTCATAGATCGCGCCGCGTTGCGCCTGTGTCATGCCGGGCAGCGACGGGTCCCACAGCACGCGTCCCTGAACGAACTCCATCACGTAGAACGCGCGGCCGATCACACTTTCGTCCTCGCACAACGCAAGCATCTTCGCAACGGGGACGTCAGTGTCGCGCAGCGCATGCATCACGCGATACTCACGCTCGATCGCATGCGCGGACGGCAGCAGTTTCGCCGATGGACCAGGCTTCGCGCGCATCACATAAGCCCGCGTCGGGGTGATCAGTTTGAAGGTCGGATTCGACTGGCCGCCCGCGAACTGTTCGAGCGTCAGCGGCCCGGCGAAGTCTTCGACATGTCGCGCGAGCCACGCGGAGAGTGCGTCGATGTCGATGCGTTGCCGTTCGCTGATGGGCCGCGTGCCTTCAAAAGCGGAGTAGTCGGTAGGTGTCGCGTCTTGCGGCATGTCTCCTCCGTTGGGTGAACGATGATCGACCTGCTAGCTGCGCCTGGTTTGAATGAATTGCGCGTAAAGCATTTCCATCGATGTGTTGCGCGCGTCGCGGTGCAAAGGAGAGGGCGGTGCATGATTGATCATGCGCACCAGCCAGTCGCGCGGCGCTGCGCCGATGTCGAGCGCATTGATGCAGCCCGTCGCCTGCGCGAGATGGCCGAAGAACGTGCGGCCGCCCGTCGTGATCGCATGCGACAGAATCGCGCGATTGACGCCGCCATGCAGCACGAGCAGCGCGACGTCCCACGATGCGTCGGCGCGTAGCGCGGCTAGCGCCGGCAGCACGCGGTCGAACAGTTCGCCGATCGTCTCACCGCCGAGAAACTGTACGTCCTCGGCAACGATGCCGTCGAACGCGCCGATGAATGCCGCTTCGAGATCATAGGCGGGAATCGAGCCTGGTTTTCCGCCGCGTATTTCTTCCCACGCGGGCTCGATGTCGATCTCAGTTCGCTCGCCCATTTGCGCGAGCACGCGCTGTGCCGTCTCGACCGTGCGCGGCAAGCCGCTCGCGATCACGCGATCGAAGCGTACGTTCTGTTCGGCGAACGCGCGGCCTGCGGCATCGGCCTGCTCGCGGCCTTTTTCATTGAGCGGCACGCGCTCCGGGTCGATCGTGCTGCCCGACGCATCGAAGTACGTGACGTCGCCGTGCCGCATCAGATAGATGCGGCGGCGCTTCGGCAACTGATAGCCGGACCCGGTCGGCGTGCTCATTTGTAGTTGGGCGCGCGCTTTTCGAGGAACGCAGTGATGCCTTCGAGCCCGTCGCGATGATGCAGCGACGCGACGAAGCTGTCGCGTTCGGCAACGAGATGCTCGGGCAGCGATTGCGCGCCCGCTGCCGCGATCAGTCCTTTGATGCGCGCCTTCGCGTTCGGCGAGATCTTGCCGAGATCGTCGGCCCACGCGATCGCCGTATCGCGCGCGGCGCCCGGTTTCACGAGCCGGTTGACGACGCCGAGGTCATACAGACGCTGCGCGCCGATCGGCTTGCCTTCGATCAGTACTTCCGTCGCAACCTGACGCGGCAACGC
This sequence comes from Paraburkholderia steynii, assembly GCF_900100565.1. Classification (NCBI taxonomy): domain Bacteria; kingdom Pseudomonadati; phylum Pseudomonadota; class Betaproteobacteria; order Burkholderiales; family Burkholderiaceae; genus Paraburkholderia; species Paraburkholderia steynii. The sequence goes on from NZ_FNDI01000043.1 coordinate 47,864, forward strand.
GCGCGCGAGGAACCAGGAGCCACCGCCATCCGGCGTGAGGCCAACGCGTGCGTAAGACATCACGAATTTCGCGTCGTCGGCGGCGACGATCAGGTCACACGCGAGCGCAAGCGAAAAGCCCGCGCCCGCTGCCGCGCCTTCGACGGCCGCGATTACCGGTTTCGACGACGCCTGCAACGCGGCAATCCATTCGCCGAGCAGATCGATGCTTTGCGCCTGCACGGACGGATCTTTCGCGCGGTTTTCGAGCAGCCGGTTCAGGTTGCCGCCCGCGCAGAAGAAGTTGTCCGCGCCCGTGATGACGACCGCGCCGATCGACGCATCGCGCTCGGCCGTGTCGATCGCTTCGATGCCGGCGGCGTACATGTCCGGGTGCATCGCGTTGCGCGCGCCCGGGTTCGACAGGGTCAGCACGAGCGTCGATTCGCTTTCGGCTGGGCGGGAGGCGAGCAGTTCGGCGGCCATTTATGCAGTCTCCTTTGAGTTGTTCTGATCGGCGGCGTCGGCTTGCGTGAGCGACATGCCGAGTTGCGCGCGGCGAGCGAGCCACGGCGACGGACGGTAGCGTGGATCGCCGAGCACGCTGAACATGTTGCGCAGAATCGTCAGGATGGTCTGCGCGCCGAGCGCATCGCCGAGTGCGAGCGGCCCGCGCGGATAGCCGAGGCCGAGCGTCACGGCGAGATCGATGTCCTGCGGCGACGCAATCTGACGCTGCGCGATATCGCAGCCGATGTTGACGATCGTCGCGACCACGCGTTGCGCGACGAAGCCCGTCGAATCGCGGATCACCGTGACGGGCACGCCGTCGTGCGCGAAGAGGGCGTGCGCGGAATCGCGCGCGGCGCGTGTGGTGGCGGGCGTGGTCATCAGCGTGCGGCGTTTCGCGTCGACGAGCGGGAAGAGGGTGTCGATGGCAACGACGCGGCTCGCGTCGAGGTTCTCATCGAAAGCCGCCGTGGTCGCGTCGAAGCCGAGCGGCGTCACGACGATCAGCGAATCGGCGGCGGGCGTCGCGCCTTCGTCCACGGTGACGCCGGTCTTCGCGACGAGCGCGAGCACTGCGTCGCGCGCAGCGTGTACGCGCGCGCTGATCCAGACGCGCTTCGGCAGTTCGGTCGGCGCGGGTGCTTCGGCAGGCGCCTGCTGCTTGCCGTCGACATACACATAGAAGCCTTCGCCCGCCTTGCGTCCGATCAGCCCGCCCGCGAGCCGCGTGCCTGTGATCGGCGACGGCGTGAAGCGCGGTTCCTCATAGAACTGGTGATAGATCGATTCCATCACGGGATGCGACACATCGAGGGCGGTCAGATCGAGCAGTTCGAACGGCCCGAGACGAAAGCCCGCCTGCTCGCGCATGATGCGGTCGATATCGACGAAGCTCGCGACGCCTTCGTCCGCGACGCGCAAACCTTCCGTATTCATGCCGCGGCCCGCGTGATTGACGACGAAGCCGGGCATATCCTTCGCGCGCACGGGCGTGTGGCCCACGCGGCGCGCGAGATCCATCAGCGCATCGCCGGCGGCGGGATCGCTGCGCAGGCCGTCGATCACTTCGACAACCTTCATCAGCGGCACCGGGTTGAAGAAGTGATAGCCGACTACGCGCGATGGATCGGCGCACGCGGCCGCAATCGCAGTGATCGACAGCGACGACGTATTCGACGCGAGAATGCAGCGCTCGCTGACGATGCCTTCGAGTTCCTTGAAGAGCGCGCGTTTCACGTCGAGCTTTTCGACGATCGCCTCGACGACGAGGTCGCAGTCTTTGAGTTCGTCGATCGCAGTCGCGCCCGTCACGTTCGCGAGCGCGGCGAGCGAGCGCGAGTTGTCGAGCTTGCCTTTGGCGACCAGCTTCGAGAACGTGTCGGACAGATAGTCGCGCGCCGCGCCGATGGCAGCGGCATTCGTGTCGTAAAGCCTGACCGTGAGGCCCGCGAGCGCGGCGATCTGCGCGATCCCGCGTCCCATCGCGCCCGTGCCGACGATGCCGACAGTTTCGATGCTGTATTGGCGAGAGGTGTTCGGTGACATGATATGACTCACTCCATGATTATTCTAAAATAGTACGTTCGTTTCAATTTGTCGTGTCCGCGTGCATGCGCGTGAGCCGCGACGAATTGCAAGCGACTTTCGACAACCATCCGCAGGGAGACACCGGATGATCAAGCTGCACGGTTTTGCGCTGTCCAACTATTACAACAAAGTGAAGTTTGCGCTGCTCGAATTCGGCATTCCGTTCGAGGAAGTGTGCGTTGAGTTCAGCCAGGACGAGGCGATGCTCGAACACTCGCCGCTCGGCAAGGTGCCGTACATCGTGACGGAGCATGGCAGCCTGTGCGAGTCGCAGGCGATCATCGAATATCTGGCCGCTGCGTTTCCCGAGAAAGCGATGTTTTCGCGCGATCCGTGGGAAGCCGCGAAGGAGCGTGAGCTGATCACGTTCGTCGACGTGCATCTCGAACTGACGGCGCGCAATCTGTACAAGCAGGCGTTCTTCGGCGGCACGATCACCGACGCCACGAAAGGGCGCACGGAGAAGCTGCTGATCCATCACATCCGCGGCTTCAGGCGGCTTGCGAAGTTCACGCCGTATCTGCGCGGCGAGCAGTTCAGCATCGCGGACGTGGCGGGCTTCGTGAGCCTGCCGCTCGTCGGCATGGCGACGCAGGCGGTTTACGGGCGCGATTTTCTGCTCGATGTCGGCATCGACTGGAAGCCGTACGTGAAGGCGATCAATGCACGACCGGCCGCGCAGCGCGTGACGGAGGATCGCAAGGCCTATATGGAGGCGCAAAAGAAGAAGTGAGCACGCGGCTTGTCCGGGTGCCGGACAGGCGCCTCGTTGCTCCGCGCGCGATGACGAAGAACCGGGGTTCGTTCGTAGCATCGCGCGCGCCATCTCAGAGACGCGCCAGCCGTTCGAGCGCGGTGGCGAGCGTGTCTTCTTTCTTCGCGAAGCAGAAGCGCACGACGCCCGATTCATGTGACTCGTGATAGAACGCCGACACGGGAATGGCGGCCACACCGATCTCGCTCGTCAGCCACTGCGCGAATTCGGCTTCGGGCATGTCGCTGATGGCCGAATAGTCGACGCACTGGAAATACGTGCCCGTACACGGCAACAGCTTGAAGCGCGATTGCGCGAGACCGGCGCGGAAAAAGTCGCGCTTCTTCTGATAGAAGGCGGGCAGGTTCAGATACGGCGCCGGGTCCTGCATGTAGTGTGCGAGGCCGAGCTGCATCGGCGTGTTGACAGTGAATATGTTGAACTGGTGGACCTTGCGGAATTCCGCCATCAGCGCGGCGGGCGCGGCCACGTAGCCGACCTTCCAGCCTGTCACGTGATAGGTCTTGCCGAAGCTCGACACGACGAAGCTGCGCTGCGCGAGTTCCGGATAGCGCGCCACGCTTTCGTGCGGCGCACCGTCGTAGACCATGTGTTCGTACACCTCGTCGGACAGGATCAGCACATTCGTGCCGCGCACGATGTCCTCGAGCTTCTTCATGTCGTCCGCGCGCCAGACGGTGCCCGTCGGGTTGTGCGGCGTGTTGATCAGGATCATGCGCGTTTTCGGCGTGATCGCTGCGGCGAGTTTGTCGAACGGGATTGCGTAGTCGGGCGCTTCGAGCGTGACGAACACGGGCTTGCCGCCCGCCAGTTCGATCGACGGCAGATAGCTGTCGTAGGTCGGCTCGACGACGATCACTTCATCGCCCGGATGGACCGCGCACAGGATCGCTGTCAGAAGCGCTTGGGTCGCGCCTGCCGTCACCGTGATTTCGGTCGTGGCGTCGTAGCGGCGTCCGTACAGGCTTGTGATCTTGTCGGAGATCGCCTGGCGCAGCGGCGCGACGCCTGCCATCGGCGGGTACTGGTTGTGGCCTTCGCGCATCGCGTTGGCCACGGCATCGACGATGCGCGGATCGCAATCGAAATCCGGGAAGCCCTGGCCGAGATTGACCGCGTTCTTTTCCGCGGCGAGCGCGCTCATCACGGTGAAGATCGTCGTGCCGACGTTCGGCAGACGGGACGGGAACGATGGGGGCATGGTGGTCATAGGCGTGGTCGTCAGATCGTGCGGTGCGTTCATGTCACAGTGCAGATGCGGTCGTAGTCGTTGATGCCGTTGTGGTCAGGCGTGAAGCTCGATTGTAGGGAAAATCCGCGCGGCGGTTGGCTGTGCCGCCCGGTAGCGCGTCGCGTCCCGTCCCGTCGGCGGACTGCGCGGGCGCGCGTCAGGCCTCGACGGGCGCTTCGGCCGTCAGCGCACATTCGGCGACGAATGGCGCGGGCTGCGCGATCCGGAAACCGAAATCGCGCGCAATCCGTTTAGCGAGCTTCAGCACCGCGCGATCCTTCGAGACCAGCCAGTCCGCCTGCATCGCATAGGCGAGTTCGAGAAACTTCTGATCGTCGCGGTCTTTACATTTGGGCAGCGGGGGCACATTTTCGGCGGGCGCGGGCGGCTCGACCAGTGTCGACAGCCGCGCGAGCGTCGCGAGCGCGGCGGCTTTGTCGACGGCGCGCTTGACGAACTGCGGATAGTCGAGCACGTACGCCAGTTCGGCGAGGCAGCGCGCGTCGATCAGCGCGCGCAGCGCGCCGCTTTCGAGCGCGGCGAGAATGGGGCGCGTGTGCGGATCGTCGAACACGAGAATGTCGATCCACACGTTCGAATCGAGCACGACGGCGGGTGCCGCCGCGTTTCTTGCGGCAGGCGCGTTCTGTTCAGGCAAGGCAGGGGTTTCGGGCATTCGTTACAATCTGGCTTTCGTCTTTGACCGCCAGGCACGGCGTGCCTGAAAGCCTCTATGATAATCGTTCTGTCGCCGGCCAAATCGCTCGACTACGACACCCCGCCGCACGTCAAGAAGCACACGATCCCCGATTTCGTCGATGACGCCGCCGAGTTGATCGGCGATCTGCGCCGTCTGTCGCCGCAAGACATCGCGTCGCTGATGGACATTTCCGATCAGCTCGCGCATCTGAATTTCCAGCGTTATGCCGACTGGTCGCCGAAATTCGACACGTCCAATGCGAAGCAAGCCGTGCTCGCGTTCAACGGCGACGTGTACGAAGGCTTCGACGCGAAGTCGCTGTCCGCATCCGATCTCGACTATGCGCAGCAGCACGTGCGCGTGCTGTCGGGCCTTTACGGTCTGCTGCGTCCGCTCGATCTGCTGCAGCCGTATCGGCTCGAAATGGGCACGCGCTTCGAGAACCGGCGCGGCAAGGATCTGTACGCGTTCTGGGGCGAGCGCATCACGCAGGCGCTCAACCGGCAACTGGAAAAGAAGCAGGACGGCTCGCGCGTGCTGATCAACTGCGCGTCGACGGAATATTTCAAGTCGGTCAAGCCGAAGAAGCTCGCTGCGCCCGTCATCACGCCCGTATTCGAGGACTGGAAGGGCGGGCGATACAAGATCATCAGTTTTCACGCGAAACGCGCGCGCGGTCTGATGGCGCGCTATCTGGTGGAGAATCGCTTCGAAACGCCGGAGCAACTCAAGGATTTCGACGCTGAAGGCTACGCATTCGAAGCCGATGCTTCGAACGATTCCACCTACGTCTTTCGCCGGCGCATCGCGGACTGACGCCGCGCCGAACCAGCAGGAATACCAACATGACGCTATCCATTACCAGCAATTTCGACGCAGGCGCGATCGAAGTCCTGTCCTGCGCGCAGGCCGACAACATCCGCTTGCGCGTGCGTCCGGACAGCCACGCCGACTTTGCGCAGTGGTTCTATTTCCGGCTCTCGGGCGCGCGCGGCGAGCGCTGCGTGATGACGTTCGAGAACGCCGCCGACTGCGCGTTCGCCGACGGCTGGCGCAACTATCAGGCGTGCGCGAGCTATGACCGCGTGAACTGGTTTCGCGTGCCGACGTCGTACGACGGCCGCGTGCTGACCATCGATCACACGCCGGATTTCGACCGCATCTATTACGCGTACTTCGAGCCGTATAGCGAAGAGCGTCATTCGGAATTTCTCGGCGCAGTTCAGCAGATGCCGCATGCGGCGCTGACGGAACTGGGCAAGACGGTCGAAGGCCGGCCGATGTCGCTGCTCACGCTCGGCGCGCCGACCTTGCTCGAAGACGGCACGCTGAAGCCGAAGAAGATCATCTGGATCATCGCGCGCCAGCATCCGGGCGAGACGATGGCCGAGTGGTTCGTCGAAGGCCTGGTGAAGCGGCTCGCGGGGTGGGGCGACTGGTCGGGCGATCCTGTCGCGCGCAAGCTCTTCGATTACGCCGACTTCTACATCGTGCCGAACATGAACCCGGACGGCAGTGTGCATGGCAATCTGCGCACGAATGCGGCCGGCGCGAACCTGAATCGCGAATGGATGGAACCGGACGCCGCGCGCAGCCCCGAAGTGCTGCTCGTGCGCGACGCGATTCATGCGACGGGCTGCGATCTGTTCTTCGACATTCACGGCGACGAAGCGCTGCCGTATGTGTTCGTTGCGGGCTCGGAGATGCTGCCGAGCTTCACCGAGCGCCAACGTCAGGAGCAGACGGCCTTCATCGAGAACTTCAAGCGCGCGAGTCCCGATTTCCAGGACAAGTACGGTTATGAAGCGAGCAAGTATCGGCAGGATGCGCTCAAGCTCGCGTCGAAGTACGTCGGCAACGAGTTCGGTTGTCTGTCGCTGACGCTGGAGATGCCGTTCAAGGACAACGCCAATCTGCCCGACGAACGCGTGGGCTGGAACGGCGAGCGCAGCGCGTCGCTCGGCGCGTCGATGCTGCAGGCGATTCTGTGGCATATGGAGACGTTTGCCTGACGTGTATCGTTGATGCGCGGTAAAGGTATGTAAAAAAGCGAGGCCACGCATCGTGCGTGGCCTCGCTTATTTTGCTCGCGTGAATTGCCTGATCCGATGGTCGGATCAGGCGATGGCGCGACCTCAATGTGTCTTCTTCGTGGTCGACTTTTTCGCACTCGCTTTAGCGTTCGTCTTCGCGGCGCTGCTCTTGGTCGTCACGGCCTTGCCTGACGATTTGGTCGACTTCTTGTTGCCCGACTTGTTCGTCGTGCCTTTCGACTTGCCCGAGTTCTTCTTCGAACCCTTGCCGCTGACGGCGTGCTTGCCCTTCGCCGTGTTCGAGCCCGACGACGCCGTGCTTCGCGAGCGCAACGGCGGCACGGGGTCGTTCCAGCTGAACGCGAGCATCTGCGCGCCGACGTAGCCGCAGCGGAACTTGAGCTGCGCCGGGTCGCCGCCGCCTTGCGGAACGCCCAGGCCTTCGACGGTCACGACACTGTCGACCTTGACCTTCTGCTTGCCTTCGTCGAACGAATCGTTCCAGGGCGTGACGGCTGCGTGCGCGCTATCGAATGAGCTGGGCGGAAACTCGACGTGATCGAAAGCCGTCGATGTGCTCGCGACGAAGTTGCCATGCGCGGCGCAATCCGCAACGAGCGGATCGGCGTGCATATCGTTGATGAATTTGCTGACGAGGTCGTTGTGCTGCCCGAGTTGATCGGCGAAGGCAGGCAGCGAGCATGCGAGCGACGCGCTCGCAACCCACACCGCCAACCGGCCGACCAACCGCGGCAATCGGCGCGGTGCGTTGGTGCGATCCATCTATCTATGGTCAATGCTATGAAGACGTCAGGCACATAAGATGCCCGTCTGCAGGAAGGAGTTCAATCCTGGCACAAATATTTTCTCGTGTCGTGGTGAGGAGGCTCAACGAGCGAGAGATAGGCGGATGTTGCATGCATGGGCGAACGAGCCGGACAGGCGCATTCATCTCGATGCCGGTGCAGTGCAATTGAGGGATCAGGTGCGCGGGCCACCGAGGCGATAGCGGCGCACATCATAAGTCGTGACCCACGCGGGACGATAGACGGCGATCAGTGCCGTCGACATACCCGTGAACCACGATTCACCAGACGCAAGCAGGAACACGCTAAACGCATAGCCGGCCGGGATCACGGACATCGAACCGTCGGCGAGCGCGATATGCGTTGCCAACGCAACGGCCGATGCCACCGTAACCGCGATGGCGGGCGACACGAAGCCCTGGCCGAAGATGAACATGAAGAGATTGCGCGGCAGCCACGCGATGCATGCGCGTTGCAGGAGCGTCGATACGCCGACGGGCACTGCGCCGAACACGAGGAAGGTGAGCGCGATGCCTTGCCAGGGCGCGTCGAAGACGACGGCGGCAAGCCCCGTCACGATGGCCATCGCAATGAGCGCAAGCCCCCAGTCGAATAGCGTGACGACGAGCGTTGCACCGAGCAGGTGAATCACCGTGCCATCTTCGAGCCATGCGTTGGTCGCCCACAGCACCGATACGGCCACGATTATGGCGAGCCACACATGCTGGAGCACGGGTTCCTGCAAGCGCTTGAACGGGTTCTTCCAGAGTGCGAGCGCGAGCAAAGCCACAGCGGCGATCCAGCCACCGACAGCGACCCACAACGGAAGCGGTGTGTAGAGGAAACCCATGTCTTCATATTACTCGTTGAATAGCGAAACGTGTGAGCGGATTCCATGCCAGCGATGATTTATGTCTATTCACGGTGGATTCCTTTCGACCTTTACACCCGTTGCATCTTTACATCGCGCCATCGTCGCGTTCCGGGCGCTTGCGCCGTATGTCGTAGGGCGTCGTCGCTTCGGCGGCCATCGGCAGTGCGCCGGTAGTGTCGTTGGCAGGCAACGGATAGCGGAAAGTTCGCGGCTTGCGCTGGCGCAGTGGCGTGACGTTGGACGTCACGCGCGCCGGCCGCTGGATGCGATTGTGCCCGCTGCGCAGCACTTCGAGTTGCGCGGTGAGCCAGCCGTTGTAGATCGCGACGGCGGCGGCGCGGTTCGGTGCGCCCAGTTGCTGGAAGATCGTCGCTAAATGGATTTTCACGGTGCCCTCGCTGATGCCTAACGCGCGAGCAATCATTTTATTCGTACTGCCCATGTGTACGCAGCGCATGATCTGTTCTTGCCGCGGCGAAAGGCCGCCGCCAAGGCGTGGCCGCTTTGGCGGCGCGACCAGTTCGAGCGGGCGCGCGTCGTTCAGTGGACGCACCAGCTTGCCGGATGGCGTAGGTGCATCGAACGAAAGTGCGCCCGCAGGGATGTAGTGGACGCCCAGCAAAACCATTTCCAGCGCGCGCACGATCACGCGTGGATCCGTGGAGCGCGGAATCACGCCGAGTACGCCTTTCTCGACGAACGCGCGCACATGGGCGGGCGAGATGTCGTCGACCAGCACGGCGACGGGCAGGCCGGGATGGTTGGCGAGCAACGTGCGGGCGTCGAGGGGCGACATCCAGTCCTCCCAGTCGATCAGCAGCAGGTCCGGTTGCAGGCGGCGCAGCGTGCGCTCGACCTGCTGCCAGTCCTGCGCTTCGCCGAACCGTGCTTGCCGGTCGATCTGCCGTAAGAGTGTCTTGAGTCCTTCCCTGCGTTCGGCGTCTGAGTTGAAAACTGAAAATCGCATGCATTGCCTCCTGATCGATCGGTCGTGGCGGCGCGATGCACGCAACGATTTCGTCGTCGCGCAGCGATGCACCATCGTGTCGATGATGACAAATTCCCAGTCGCGTGGCGGCCTGTCCAGGTGGCATAGGACGAGTGCCATGAAAAAAGCCCCGCACGCGGCGGGGCTTGATTCGATGCAGAGAAAACTCTGAAGTGATCAGTGGAAATGTGGCTGAGCGGGCTCGGCATCTTCCGGCATTTCGGCGTGAACAATCTCGCCGAGCGGGTCCGCATAAAGTGGGACGCCGCAGTCGTCACAATATTCAGGCTCGAAGCGGCCAGCGTGACGGCGGATATCGGTGATGCCCGTTTCTTTCAGCAACGCGACGATGTCTTCGAGCGGACCTTCGGTCGCCATCGCCTCTTGCGGTTCTTCGTCGATACCCGGGTCGCCGTTCTCGCGGCCGTACAGCGGCCACACGACGCCGTAGATCACGTCGTTGCTGCCGCGGCGTGTAAAGCCGATCCGGTATTCGTCGATGCGCCGCTCGCCGAAGCCCGCAACCACTGCGCGCAGTTCGTCGGGTGTCGCGCCGATCGTGTCGAACAGATAGCGCACCGCGGTGCGTACGGTGTGCGGGCGCACGCGCTCGTCGGCGTCACGGCAGGCCGAGTAGTAGGCGTCCGGCAACAGGCATTCGAACTCGCAACCGGGCAGCACAACGGCCAGATTGGCGCCGCCTTGCGTCGCCCATTGCTCGAGGCACTGGCCGCGCTCGATGCGCGAGCCACCTTCTTCTTCCTGCCAGCGGAACACCGGCGCGCCGACGGGCGCTGCGACGACGGCCAGCACGAAACGCGGATCGGCCAGGATGGGCGACGTTTCCGGCAGTTCGCCAAAGTTGATTTTCGCGTTGCCGCCGCCGACGGCTGCTTGCGCCAGTTGCTGCGCGAGGCGCCAGGTTTCGACGTGGTGACGCGGCAACTGGTCGATGCTATACATAAAGGGCGCCATCGCGACGCGCGTGTCGGCTGCAAGCACATGTGCCTGCAGATGGGCGCGCAGTGCGTCGGCCGCGTCGCCTTTGAGCGAGCCAGACGGAATGGCGTAGCGCGTCCAGGCCAGCACGGGCGCGGCGATCAGCAACGCTTCGTACTGGACGCCATCGTGCTCGACGATCAGCGACTCGCTATGCGTTTCGGCCATGTCGGCAAGGGCGCCGTAAGCGTCCGGATGATTCTGCTGCAGATGGTCGAGCGCGGCGTCGAGCGTCGTCTGGTTGCCGTTGCGGACTATTTTCGCGAGCAGTGCGTCGAGCTTGGATTCCCAGAAGCGGTCTTCGGTGCGGCTGCCCGACGCGAAGAGCGCGAGCGACAGACCGACCAGCTTGTCGGCATCGGGAGGGAGACGTTTGGCGATTCGCGAGCGCATAAATCCGGAGGTTGTGTGCAGAGAACCATATATTCTAGTCGTTTCTTCGTCGACATATTATCGACACGCACTGCTGGCAGTGAATCGCCCGCAGTGTGGGCTTGTCAGTCTGTGAAGGGCTTGCTCGTGGCGGCTGTCCGTCGGTGTCTTTTGTTGCGGTCGCGGCTTTCGCCTGAGCTTTCCTATACTCGTTCTGCAGACGTTTCGGTGTCTGTGTGGCGTTCGTTCAGATCAGCGTGGGATCGTGTCGGGGGTGGTGCATGGTGAAGTCGGACCAACTGATCGAGCGGCTGGCTGCCGTGTTTGCGTTGCTGCTGCTGGTCGGCGGCTCGCTGCTGGTGCTGGCGCCGTTCACGACCGCGCTGCTGTGGGGCGCGATTCTCAGCTATAGCTCGTGGGGCTTGTACTGCAAGCTGTCGCAGACCCTCGGCGGGCGGCGCAAGTGGGCGGCGACGCTGATCGTGCTCATCATTCTGGTCGTCGTGCTGGGCCCCTTCGTGTACGCGGGGTTCGCGCTGGGCGCGCATACCAAGGACATCACCGCGTTCGTGCAAAGGCTGACGGATTCGGGACTGCCCGATCTGCCCGATTGGGTCGCGCGGATTCCGCTCGTCGGTTCGAGCATCGAATCGTTCTGGGAGCGCGTGACCAGCAGCAATTCCGAGATGGTTGCGCAACTGCGTGTGCTGGCTGCACCGGCGGGCAAGTGGGTTCTCGCGGCGGCGCTTGCCGTCACGCATGGGCTGGGACTGCTCGCGCTCAGCATCATTCTCACTTTCTTCTTTTATACGGGCGGCGAGGGCGCGGCGGCATGGCTCAACGCTGGCATGCGGCGCATCGCCGGCGAGCGCGCCGACTATCTGCTGGCGTTGGCGGGCAGCACGGTGAAGGGGGTGGTGTACGGCATCTTGGGAACGGCGTTGGTGCAGGGCGTGCTGGCTGGCTTTGGCTGCTGGATCGCGGGCGTGCCGACGCCGGCGTTGCTCGGGCTCGCGACGTTCTTCCTTTCTGTGATTCCGGGCGGCCCGGTCGTGGTGTGGCTGCCCGCCGCGATCTGGCTGTATCACGGCGGCGAAACGGGATGGGCGATCTTTCTCGTGGTGTGGGGCGTGATAGTGGTGGGCATGTCCGATAACGTCGTCAAGCCTATCCTGATCGGCAAGAGCAGCGACATGCCGCTGATTCTCGTGATGCTCGGCATTCTGGGCGGCGCGTTCGCGTTTGGCTTCCTCGGCGTGTTTATCGGGCCGACGCTTCTCGCCGTGGCTTATACGGTGCTGCACGACTGGACGATCGGTTCGCCCGATGCTCGTGAACTGGCCGCGAAGGCGGGCGGAAAACCGGCAGACCCTGTGGCGCGAGTGGAGAAGGCGCGGGAGGAATGATTGTTCCGGTCGCTTTCGAAAAAATCTTTGCGTCACACCCTTGTCACGGGGCACGGGATGGCCTAAGATTCGCGTCCTCGTTGAGCCGCAGGCAGTTGGGTGCGACGCAACGGGGCCGCGGCAGAAACGGCGCGGTCGTGAAGTCGGCAGGGTTTTTCAGGCGATGCTAAAAAAAACCGGTTGACGAAACGAAAAAGGTTCTTCATAATCTCGTTTCTCTGCTGCTGACGCAGCAACGTGGTGAAAGCAAGGCGCTTCCCGCGAATGTTCTTTAACAATCAACAGCCGATAAGTGTGGGTGCTCGATGGCGGCGC